>NZ_BAAHXB010000222.1:0-2959 GCF_054657215.1 Endothiovibrio diazotrophicus | reverse complement strand
CGTTGTCGTGCCGATGGCGGGGCAGCAGTCAGCCGGCGTCCGCGACGTCCCCTCACGCCCACACCGGGTTGATCGGAAAGTCCGGCGGGTACATGTGGATGTACTGCGCGGCCCGCGGGTAGTGGGTGTGATTCCGGTTGCTGCCGTGGGGCAGGTCGTGCCGCCAGATGATCAGGTCGCCGGCCCCCGCGGCGACGGGAACCGCCTCCAGTGCCCGCGCCGCCTCGCGCGGGTCCTCGCCGGAGACGAGACCCCTAGCCATTCGCCCATTCGGTGAAGGAATCCGGGGACGCACTGGAACGCCCCCTGCTCCGCCGCGACGTCGTTCAGGTAGAGGATCCCCAGCAGGCCGAAACCCATCGGTTGGGCAATGCTGGTATCCCGGTGCAACCGGCTCGGGCCGGAACGGTCGCTGTCGCCTTCCCTCGCCGGGAGGATCATCCTGACGATGGCCCGTGCGCCGCCCTCACTCTTCTCCAGAACCACAACAGCGGCTTCAGGAAGACATAGAGCGGGGTAAGGCGTGGGGGCAGCAGCAGGGTCTCCATGTCGTTGTCGTTGGGGCGCAGGAAGCGCGCCCAGATGATGCCATGGAGGCGGGCGCGCCAGGAGTCGCTCATCTTCCACTCCATCCATAGCCCGCGGGCCAGGCCCAGGGCGGTCGGTTCGGGATCGGTGGCGGCGTGGGTGAGGAGATGCAGGCAGTGATCGGCCATCGCATCGGCGGCGGCGGGGCGGGGACGAGGGAGGTCGAATTGCGGGGCTCCCAACCGTTCCAGCAGCGCTTGCGTGGCGTACAGCGCCGTGCGGGCGCCGGTTTGCCCGGCCCGCTCGAGCAGGGCCCGCCGTTCCGGAATGCCGGCGGGATCGTCGAGCCACCACGCGACGTCGGCCAGCCATTTGAGCCGATACCAACGATGGCGGCAGCCGTGGACGCAGAGGTAGAGCAGCAGTTCCCGATCGTCGAGCGCGGGGACCGTCCGTCCTCCCAGCGGCTGCTCCCGTCGCTCCCCCCAGACCCGCTGTTCGTCGAGGCGCATCAGCCACGGATTGCGCTGCCAGCGCCAGTGGAGTTCCACCACCTGGCGGTGTTGCGGGTGGAGGTATTCGATGTCGGGGCGGACCCGCTGTATGGTCTGCCGATTGTGCCGGTCGACGGGGAAGCGCGGCGAGCGGGGAAGGTAACCGCGCGCGCGCAGCACCCCGTCTGCCGTCGACAGGGCGTCGGGGCGGATCAGCAGGTCGAGGTCGCCGGGGGGGCGCACCAGCGGAGAGCCGAACAGCCGTTCGGAAAGGGCCGGTCCCTTGAAGGGGAGGACTTCGACGCCGGCCTCACGCAATGCCTGGAGGAGGCCGACCAGTTCGGCCGTCAGGTGCAGGGAGCGGTGCCGGTTGCGCTCGACGCGTCGCTTGATCTTCTCCAGGACATCCGCGGGGACGAGGCCGGCGGGCAGGTCGGTGAGGGCGCGTTGGCAGAGGGCGAGCACGCCGTGGTAGCGGGCGAGCCGGAGCGCCTCATCCCAGCAGCCGACGGCGCGGGCGCAGGCGATGAGCCGGGCGCGGGGGCCGGGGAGGGCGGCGGCGATGATCAGCGCCATCTCCGGCGAGGTGTGCTCGGGCAGGCTCACTGCCACCGTTCCGGGGACGCGCTGGCGTTGCAGGGGGGCGAAGAGGGCATCGTCAGGCGGGGGGTGAATTTCGATCTCCGATCACGCTCCGCTGCGGATCGCAGCCGGCGCATCGCATGGGGTAGAATTCGGCGCTGCAGCCGCACGGAGTTTCGCAGTGATCGCATCCAACCTCAAGTCCGCCATCCTCAAGCAGCGCCAGCGCCTGACCGCGCTGCTCGGCGAGCCGATGTTCAAGCTCGCCCGCCGCTGCGCCGAGGCGATGGGCGATCGTGCCGCCTTGGAGGGGCTGCTGCGCGAGGGGTTGGCGACGATCCCGCAGAGCAAGCACCTCTACGTGCTCGATGCCACCGGCCGCCAGCTCACCGACAACATCACCCGCGACGGCCCCGATCCCGCCCACTTCGGCCGCGATCGCGCCGAGCGGCCCTACATGCTGGGGATCCTCGGCAGCACCGACTTCAAGCTCTCCGAGGCCTACATCAGCCGCAACAAGAAGCGCCCCTCGCTCACCGCGGTGCAGGTGATCCGCGACCCCGACGGGCGCCACGTCGGCTACCTCGGCGCCGACTACGACCTGCGCGAACTGCCCGGCACCGAGGGGCTCTATCAGGAGTCCCACGCCTGGCGCCAGATCAAGGGCGATCCGGCGATCCGCGGCGGGCTGTTCCTGCAACAGCGGGCGCAGAGCCGGATGGACGAGCATATGGACGACGTGCTGCCGCTGATGACCGAGCTGATGGTCGAGCAGGGGGTGTTCCACGGCAAGCTCCACTTCTCCAGCTCGCGCGCCACCATCTGGCTGGTGGACGACCCCTACAACTACCGGCTGCTCAGCATCGACGAGCTGATCGACCCGGACATCTGCCTCGCCTACCCCCACCGCCCCTACACCGAGCGGGCGGTGGTGCCGCGCGAGACGATCGAGCCGATCTTCGAGATGTTCCGCCGGCTGCGCTTCGCCGACGAGACCATCTATCTGCGCGCCGGCTCGCTCAACGTCTGCAACGGCATGGTGGCGCTGAACTTCTCCTGCGACGGCTCCCACTACCTGCCCTACGACGAGTTCCTCGGCAAGGGGTTGGAGTTCTGGTTCGGGGTGCTTTGAATGACGACGGGCGGTGCCTTTGCCACCTCGGATCTCCCGTAGGGTGGGTTAGGCGCGCAACCCCCGACCGTTTCGTTTCGCCTCGGCGATTCGGGGTGGTGGCTCCGTTTGGCATGGCGCGCACGGCGCGCCCTATAGGGCGCGCCGTGCGCGCCGTGTCGAGCGAGGGCACCTTCAGTTGGTGGACGGAGGAGAGTCGATCCGGACGGTGCTCTTCCCGCCC
>NZ_BAAHXB010000221.1:0-3017 GCF_054657215.1 Endothiovibrio diazotrophicus | reverse complement strand
AGATGAGCGGGGAGTGATGGTTGGTCTGACGTAGGGCCGGTCTTCATCTACGGCCTCGCTGCGGGTTACCGGGGCGGGGCCGTTTAGGTTTCGTCGTCGGGATCGAGCTTGGTAGCGGGGTTTGGCGTCTCATCGTTTAAACGAGAGAGATGTCGACGCGAAGGTTGAGATGGGTGTCCCGGCAAGCTAGTTCTGTGGGTGTCCCGGTAAGCGCGCCGGTAAGCGCAATCAATTGGGAGAATTCTGATAGCGAGGGCGCTGATCGGTAGGGGGATCAGCGCTGGTGTTCTTCACGGCAGTGCCATTTTCGGTGGGTGTCCGGGTAAGCTGAGAAGGATGACTACGGGGCAGTTGCGATGGGTGTCCCAGTAGTCTTGCGATTTACGACGGGTGCCCCGGTTATGCGTCGGGTTCTTGTGATACGCAACGCGACAAGCCGTTGCGGATAGCGGAGGTGAAGCGATGGGTATTGAAGAGATTCAGGAGCAGGCGTTGCGTCTGCCCCCTGAGGCGCGTGCCTCCTTGGCGAGGGCGCTACTGAGCAGCCTCGATTCGATGAGCGAGGCGCAGGTTGCCGCGCTGTGGGCGGACGAGGCCCATCGCCGGGATGAAGAGCTGGACCAGGGGCATGCTACCGCCGTCCCTGCCGACGAGGTACTGGCCCACGCCAGAGCCCGGAGGAAATGAGCCGAAGGGTTACGTTTCATGAATCCGCCGAGGTGGAACTCAACGAGGCGGCTGATTTTTACGACCTGGAGAGTCCGGGGCTGGGTACGTTGTTCATCGAAGAAATTGAGCGAACGCTCGGTACCCTCACCGAGTTCCCGGAAGCGGCGCCACAGATACGAGGACGGGTCAGGGCAAAGAGTATGGCAAAGTTCCCGTATTCCTTGATGTACTCGGTACGACCGGGTGAGATCCGGGTGCTGGCGGTTGCGCACCAGAAGCGACGACCGTATTACTGGCGGGATCGGCGGTGAAGGGTCGGGATGCGCGCCAATAGCATCGATCGTTCCTAGGAAATGATGAGGTCCTTTCTATTATCAAAGGAAAAATATGATTCCGCGCCTCGTGAATAACTCAGGAAGATAAATTATAGGAGAAATAAATGAATGTCATTAAAGAAATTGCCCTTAACGATGGCGCTGTCATTTACATCGAAATGGAGGAGGTGGCCGAAAACAAACTTCCTAAAGTATCCATTCAGCAAGGCGCAAAGGATTTACCCCCTGGAGCGGAATTGACTAGCGCCGCAGATATAGTCATAGATACCATGGAAACACTCAAAGGTACGTTGGGATCGGTCTTCAGCACGATTAACGATAGTGTCAACGAGAATGTCCCGGATGAATGGGGAGTAGAGTTGAATATTGGCTTCAAGGGGAAAGTGAACCCGATACCGGTTATTGTTGGTGCCGAGTCCAACGTAGCACTCAAAGTTTGTGCAAAGTGGAAAAAGAAGACTCCCGAGGCTGAAATGTGAACGAGTGGAAACGCAGCATTGTCCGTGTCTGGCATGATCGTCCAAGCCAAAGTGGTGTATACCAAGGCACGGCCTTTTTCATCGCGCCGGGTTACTTAATTACGGCCAAGCATGTTGTTGCGGAATTGGCTGTCGAAAAGATTTATTTGCAAAGCGATAGTGGGGCGTGGATTGAAGGCGGCTTGCGTAAAATCCAGAATCCTATCTTTCACCCTTACTTGGATGTGGCGGTTTTACCCCTGCTGAAACCTGTATCCGATGTGAATGTGTTGGCGCTTGCAAACCCCGCGCAGGCGGTTTTGCAGCAAGGTCAAGGCGTTTTGTTGGTTGGTTACAGCACAGCGGAAGGTGGTTTAGAAACACCCGAAGTGCAAATCAGCGCTTATCACGGCGATTACGACTTGGAAGTCGTGCACACTGCAATCGACAAAGGTATGAGTGGTGGCCCGGTAGTGTTTGATGGCGAGCTCGTAGGTATTACCCGCGCCAAGGACGATGCTCATACATATTTGATTCCGCTAAACTCTTTTCGTGAACTCGTTCTGACTTTCGCTTCCTCTCATGGAACCTGTGCACATTTTCAATACATCACAATCCCTGAGCTTCTTGAATTGAAAGAGCTCTTAAGAAGCGCGAAGATTTCTAATGCTGATGTGCTCAGCTATCTCGAGAAGATTGACTCGACCGCCATTCAATGGCTAGATCAATATGAATATAATTTGTTATTTGATGTTATCGAAATATTATCGAAGAAGCGTTACGCACCACCCGACGACGCGCCATTGCTGGAATTTATGGAATACTGCCGAAATGCGTTAGAAATGCAACTGCCCGCAGAAAAATATTCGGCTATTCAGGGTTGGCAAGACAGGCTTGCTACGCGCTTATCCATCGATTTATCCCTGCTGCGCGGTAAACTGTTGAAGAACAAAATGGCGGAGATGTCGCGGAAAGAACGCGAAGCGCCTAAGCTACTATTGAAAATAGAGCCGAAGAATCTCGTTAGTGAAGATTTCTTCATTGTGCGTGCTTGGCTATATCAGGAAGGTGAATTTAAACCTCAAGAGATAAAGGAGCACGATTATCATCGTAGTGAATTGGAAGCCATTTTGCCGATATTAATTGGAAAAACAGCCCGATTACTGGGGGTTGAGGCAAAGAAATTGTTGATAGAATTTGTTTTGCCTATTCAGTTGTTCGATTGGAACTTAATTCGTGCTCAGGTGAGAGCGGGGCCGTTGACAAAATCGTTAGGGACGTTTTACCCGTTGGCGGTACGTTCCTGGGAACGAATCTATCACAACGACTACGATACCGTACGCTACAAATGGCCGGATAAATGGGTGCGTCGACCCAATTCGACGTCCTATATAGAATCTCGGCAGATTTATACGGCGGATACAGAAAATATTTGTTGTGAAACATTGTATGACGAGCTTGGGGAAGACTGCTGGGTGTTTATCGCCTTGTTTTCGATTCTGCCAACCACTTCGCAGGAAAAGCTTCAAGATATTTTTGGGACCATGCTGGCGGC
>NZ_BAAHXB010000220.1:0-3033 GCF_054657215.1 Endothiovibrio diazotrophicus | reverse complement strand
CTAACATGACGAGCCGGTTTCCTCGCTCGGTTCCGTTCGTTCCCGTCGGCGCGACGCCGCGTATCCGCCTCCGCCACCCATCGATCGGGCGGTGTTTCCGCGCGGGTTCGGGTTGCGCACCGGAGGTTCGGTACTCGCCGGGAGGCGATCGATGATCTCTTTCCGTCATGCCATTGCCGCGACCCTCCTTCGCTCCCTCGCCCGCCGGCTGGTTCGCCGCGACGCGGCACGGATCGGGCGGCGGATCGGCGAGCGGAGGCGGTCGCTGGGGATGGAGCCGGCGGCGCTGGCGCGCTGCGCGGGGCTCGCGGAGGCGGATGTGCGCCGCTGGGAGGCGGGGGACCTGCGCGGGCTCGGTTCCGATGCCCTGGAGGTGATGCGCAAGTCGTTGCGCTGCACGCCGTCGTGGTTGCTGGCGGGGGCGATCCATCCGGGGGAGTACGGCGAGGCGCTATGTCTCGATCGGGTGATCCCGGTCATCGGCCATTTCGAGGAGCTGCCGCCGGCGACACGGCGGCGGCTGGTCCGCTTCCTCGTCTTCGTGGTGATGAGCGGTGACGAGCCTCTGTCGCCGGGGCGGCGGGAGGTGGTGGCGGTGAACGAGGGGGTCGAGGGGATTGGGGCGACGGAGCCGTAGCAAGAGGCGAGCAAGAGGGACACTCATCGCAACACCCCCTGCCACAAACGGCGTACAACCACTTAGCTCAGGCTGGCAATCTCTCGAAAACTTGCGCGGCATACCCAACCGGTCCTCGCGGCCATCCGACGGGAGCTTGGGCCGCGCCAACACTTCGAGCAACTCCTGCAACGTCTCGACCGAGTACACGACTTCGCCGATCTTCCCGGCACGGGCAAACGCCAAGCCCGGAACGGAACTGGCTGAGAGGAGGGTGCTGACGAGGATATTGGTATCGAGAACGAAGCGCCTAATCATCGAGTTCGGCTAGGATTTTCGCGATGTCCGCCTCGGTGTACCCGCGTTCGCTCACCTTCCGACTGACCCGCTTCGCGACTTCGTACGCTTTCGATAGTCGCCCCCCGCCTTCGTCATTCCCGATGGTCACGTGGACCGGCTCGCCAGGGTTGCAACGCGCCAGCTCCCGCTCGATCCGCCGCAAGGCCTCGGCGGGCACATCGTCGATGGTGATGGTAGACACGGCAACAGCCTCCCTCAACGGTCTGGTCTGTAGGTTGGACAGGCCCCTATTTTACACCGATCCCCCGTGTCCAGCGCCCTCCTCATCCAACGACGTCCCGCGCAGCCCCGCGTGCAGGCACTAACGGGACATCCATCCCAACACCCCTGCGGGTCAACGGGATCGCGACGAAAGAGGTGTCCGCCCGCACTACGGTTGCGGAGGAAGCGGTTGAGTCTTCAGCTTTTTCCAGGTTTCGATAGAGTTCGACATCCAGCGCGTCTCCTCTTCCAAAGTCCGGGAAAACTCACTGCGAATTCTGTCTTTATATTTCTCCATCTCCCGATCCCGCTCGCCTTGGCTCATCGTCCCGCTGCGATAGCCGGATTCTTCGTCTTCGAAGTAGGGGTGATAGGTACAAAAGCCCCCTGCCGCTCCGGAGCAGTGCTTTTCCCGTTTCTTGACAATTTTGTCCAATCGTTGATTCATCCGATCATCTTTTACGATCGGCAATACCCTGGAGGCGTGTTTCACATAGGTTTCAACATTATCCTGGATCGTCCCAAGCGATGGAGCGTCTTCCGGCTTTCCTTGCGGATAGACCAAGGCCATTTCCTGGAGGGCATTGAAATACACATTGACCCCCGAAACATAGGTGGCCAAACCAACCTTCTCAAAGGATTTCTGCTCCAGCACTCCCATCACGCGGGGGATGTCCAGCACATACTTCGTTTCCAAAAGGCGAAACAGATCCTCTTTCGACGCACCACTCTCTTTTCTTCTCATATAGTAAGTCGATATGTTTCTAATGTACGCGGTCAGCTCACCCGTCTGCTCGGAAACCGTTTGATTGATGTTGGCTTTTTCGACAATTTCACTAAATCTGTCGATCAATGCTTCAAACATTGCCTTCGAGTCATCTCCGGGCCAAATGAAGGCCAACAGCGCGGAGCCCAGCAAATTGAACGGTGGTGGCGCCAAATCGACCAAACCAGAGATCAGCTTCTCCATGCCGGCTTCCGGGCTGAGATTCGTGGCTGCCAACGTTGGCGGCTCACTGTTTTCCAGTATGGGCAGAAAATGGAGGGTGGCCATATTGGTCCGCTGAATCAGTATCGGCGAACCGGCACCGATACCGGGAATCGCCTTGGCAAGCGTCCCCACTTCCATTTTTTCCACCACCTCTCCGGGCAGCAACATCGAAAGATCTTCGATTTCGCTCATCACGGCCCGAATCTCCGGATCAATATTCTCACCGTTCCCTGAGACTTCGCCCACTCGATCGATCGATAGAAGATCATTGTTCTTTGAGCCTTCATTGATCCTTTGCAGCATTAACTCGGCTTGATCTCTTACTTCCTCTTCACTGTAGGAACCGGAGTCATTTTCAACCGTTAAAAATCGATTCAATTTGTCAAAAATATAGCGTTCAACCTCGGGCCCCGTCACATCGGATATCGTAAATGCCAAGCTCATCATTTCCTCCATTTCTCAAATCGTCGAAATAGCAATTATACTGAATTCGGCTTCAGGCGAAATGGAGGGAGATCCATCGCGGGGATGGGCCGTCGTCGTGAGGCGCGCCCCCGCCGCGTCGCACGCCCGTTGCCAGATCCGTACTACCGCGCCGTACTCGTGGTCGGTGAACAGAACCTCGTCGTCGGCACGCAGCGGGAAGGAGTTCGCCACCACGTTCATCCCGTCGGTCGCGTTCTCCACGAAGACGAGGCTCTCGGCATCCGCATCGAGAAAAACGCGCCAGACGCTCACGGGCCGCCAGCCAGGCCGGCTCGAGCTGGCGGGCGTAGAACTCCATCGGCTGGCTGCGGGCGCGCTATTGCCACACCTGCTGGGCGGCGATCACCCGCCGCCGCCGCGGGCCGAAGGAGCCGTGGTT
>NZ_BAAHXB010000219.1:0-3250 GCF_054657215.1 Endothiovibrio diazotrophicus | reverse complement strand
AAAGCAGCAGAGAGAGGTCTGCGCGGAGGTGACAACCGCTGCGCAATGGAGACAATGGCGGTAGCCGAGAAACAGATGCGGCGCCGGCCATCAACTTGGCGGTTCATACCGACGCCGCACCTGCCAGATCGTGTGGAGTGCCTCACGATCCACCTGGAGTATCGCTCCGGGGCTCCCTAAAAATCCACCCTGTTTCATCGGCTTGGAGTGCCGATGAGGGGTTTGGCTCGTCTCTTTCGCTGTGCCGGCTGTGGCCGTCTGGTGGAGATCTGCTCCCACTGCGACCGTGGCCATCTCTACTGCAGTCGGCGCTGTTCACGCCATGCGCGGCGGCGCACGCTGCTCAGCGCCGGCAGGCGCTACCAGCAGAGCCGTCGCGGTCGTCTCGCCCATGCCGAGCGCCAGCGCCGCTACCGTGAGCGCAGGCAAAAAGTGACGCATCACGGTTCCCCGCCACCGGCCCCCGATGCTCCACTGGAACACGCGCCGGAGGAGCGGGTGACGCCGAGCTCTTTTCCGCCCCAGCCCCCCGAATTCGGGGATCGGGTCTGCCATTTTTGCGGCCGATCCGTCTCCCCGTTCGTTCGCCTCGGGTTTTTGGGGCGCGCCTCGCCCCCCTCCCGCGCTCGATCGTGGTCCCTTTGAATCCATCGTCTCGGGAGGAGGTTGGTCCTTGGCCATTTCCACGGAACTGCGCGCGCAAATCCTGCGCTACCATCATGTCGAGCACTGGCGGGTCGGCACCATCGCCCGTCAGCTCGGCGTTCATCACACCACCGTCGATCGGGTCCTGGCCGAGTCCGGCCTGCCCAAGGCCGAGCGGGCGACCCAGCCCTCGATGATCGACCCCTTTCGCCCCTTCGTCGCCGAGCAACTGGAGCGCTTCCCGACGCTCACCGCCAGTGCGCTGTATGGGATGGTGTGCGAGCGGGGCTATCCCGGCAGCGAGCACCATTTCCGCCATCAGGTCGCCCTGCTGCGCCCGCGCAAACCGGCCGAGGCCTACCTGCGCCTGCGCACCCTGCCGGGGGAGCAGGGGCAGGTCGACTGGGGACACTTCGGCTCGCTCACCATCGGTCGGGCGAAGCGTTCGCTGATGGCGTTCGTGATGGTGTTGAGCTACTCCCGGCGCATCTACCTGCGCTTCTTTCTCGATGCGCGCATGGAGAATTTCCTGCGGGGTCACCAGGGGGCCTTCGAGGCCTGGGATGGGCTGCCGCGGGTGTTGCTCTACGACAACCTCAAGAGCGCGGTGTTGGAGCGGCGCGGGGAGGCCATTCGCTTCCACCCAACGCTCCTGGAGTTCGCCGCCCACTACCGCTTCGAGCCGCGGCCGGTGGCGGTCGCTCGCGGCAACGAGAAGGGGCGTGTGGAGCGGGCCATCCGCTACATCCGCGAGAACTTCTTTGCCGCCCGCCCCTGGCGCGACCTGGAGGATCTCAATGCACAGGCCCGCTCCTGGTGTGAGGGCCCCAGTCTGCGACGTCCCTGCCCCGAGGATCGCTCGATCACCGTGCGCGAGGCGTTCGAGCAGGAACACCCTCAGTTGGTGGCCTTGCCCGAGAACCCGTTCCCCACCGACGAGCAGGTGGTGGTCTCCGTCGGCAAGACCCCCTACGTCCGTTTCGACCTCAACGACTACTCGGTACCCCACACCCACGTGCGCCGTTCATTGACCGTGCACGCCTCCCCCGGCGAGGTCCGCGTGCTCGATGGTGGTGAACTCCTCGCCCGTCACCCGCGCAGCTACGACAAAGGCGCTCAGATCGAGGACCCCGCCCATATCGAGGCGCTGGTCGAGCACAAGCGCGGCGCACGTCACCACCGCGGCCAGGATCGCCTCACCCACCGCGTTCCCAACGCCCACGAGCTACTGGTCCGCGCCGCCGAGAAGGGCGACAACCTCGGATCGATCACCGCCGCCCTGCTGCGCCTGCTCGACGAGTACGGCGCCGCCGAGTTGGAGGCGGCCATCGCCGATGCGCTCGGCCGTGGCGTGGCCCACCCCAACGCCGTGCGCCTCGCCCTGCAACGCCGCCGCGAGGCGCGCGATCAGCCCCCGCCCCTGGCGGTGGCGCTGCCGGAGGACCCACGCCTGCGCAATCTCACCGTACGGCCCCACGCGCTCGGTGACTACGACCGACTCCACGAGGACGACACCCCGGAGCCGGAAGAGACACCGACCGACACCCCCGACACCCCCGACACCGCTGAGGAGAGCACCGATGACCCGACCGACGAATGAAGCCCTGATCGAACGTGCCAAGGCGCTCAAGCTCTATGGCCTGATCGAGCACTGGGAGGAGCTGGGGGAGTCGCTCCCCCGGGTCGAGCAACTGCTGCAGTGGGAGGAGAGCGAGCGCGCCCGGCGCAGTCTCCAGCGTCGCCTGCGTACCGCCCGGATCGGGCGATTCAAGCCGATCAGCGATTTCGACTGGAAGTGGCCCGCACAGTGCGACCGGGCGGCGGTCGAGGAGTTGATGAGCCTCGCCTTTATCCAGGAGCCCGCCAACGCCGTACTGCTCGGCCCCAACGGGGTCGGCAAGACCACGCTGGCGCGCAACATCGCCCACCAGGCCTTGATGAACGGCCACACGGTGCTGTTCACCTCCGCCGCCTACATGCTCAATGAGCTGGCCGCCCAGGATGGCGACATCGCCCTGCGGCGCAAAATCAAACACTATGCCCAGCCGGAGCTGCTGGTGATCGACGAGGTCGGCTACCTCTCCTACGGCAACCGTCACGCCGATCTGCTGTTCGAGATCGTCAGCCGGCGCTACGAGACAAGGGCCACCCTGATCACCACCAATCGCCCCTTTGCCGAATGGAACGAGGTGTTTCCCAACGCCGCCTGCGTCGTCTCCCTGGTCGACCGACTGGTCCATCGCGCCGAGATCATCCCCATCGAGGGTGAATCCTATCGCCTCAAGGAGGCGCGAGAGCGGGCCACGGAACGCAAGCGGAGCCGGAAGAAGGGCGTCCGCCAACCGAAGGGGTCTACCGACGCGGCCGACGGAGATTTGCCCACATGAGCATTCTCAACCTCGACCACGTGACCGCCGATGAGGCGTTGGCCATCTACGATCTGCTCACCGAACTCCGGGAGCAGGTTTGGCGGACCTATCAGGCCCGTCTCGACGAACCGCTCGATCGCGGCGAACCGTTCATCTGCATCGGTAACCTCATCACCGCCCCGACCGACGACGACCCACCGTTCTGATCGACACAATATCCCATCGCCATTCCGGCG
>NZ_BAAHXB010000218.1:0-3354 GCF_054657215.1 Endothiovibrio diazotrophicus | reverse complement strand
AGCGCCGGGGAGCTGGTCGAACACATAGGCGTCCAGCACGTTGCCCATGGCGGCCAGCCTGGGCAGGGGGTTGGGGTAGAGGCCGGCTTGGCGGAACTGGGCGGGGGTCTCCCGGGGACGGTTGTCGGGCTTCGGCTCCCGGGCCTTGAAGGGGAGCTGGTTGGGGTCGAAGGGCTGGCGGGCGGGGGCGCTCTGCACCGCATCGAGATGGGCGCGGGCGGCGCGCACGGCGCTCAGCAACTCCTCGCGGGTGGGGGCGCGGTCGATGGCGTCCAGTTCGCCGAGGGTGCGGTCGAGGTGGCGGCGGAAGTGGCCGCGGGCCTGCGCCTGGCGCTGTTCGATGGTGGCGCCGAGGCCCTTGGCCTGGATCAGCGCGTCGATCGTGTCGAAGCGCTCACCAACCCGGCGGTCGAGGGTGCGCAGGGTAGAGGCCAGTTGGGCCAGTTCGGCGCGGCCGTTGGCGCCCTCCTCGCCGGCGGTGAGCCGTGCCTCCAGGCGGGAGAGGCGGCTCTTCACCTGCTGGATCGCCTTGGCCAGCTTGGTCTCGTCGCGCTCCTCGGCACGCGTCTGGCCCGGCGGATCGATCGGCGCGGTGCGCAGGGCGGCGGCGGCGGGGGCGGTGATGAGGCCGCCGAAGGCGACGATCACCAGCGCGGCGGTGGTGCGCAGGAAGGTGGTGCTTGAGCGCAACCTCTCGATCAGCGAGCGGTGCTCTTCGGCGGCAACGAAGCAGAGGCGGTTCATCCCTGTGTCCATCGATCCGGTCCTTGATGCAGTTGTGATTCAGGATTTTCCCGAATAAAAAACATATAACCCCGTAAGTCAATGGGAATCCGCATCTTGGTCCCGCTTTGAAGGCAAAGGCTTACAGGGCAGTAACGTTATTGATGGACGGTATCGGAAAACACCACACTCCGGCCGGAAGATTTTCCGATAACTCTTCGTGCTAAGCCCTCCTCATCGCTCAGCGGTATTGGTCTTCGCGCAGACCCGGAAATTACGATCGGGGAAGACGCCCCTTACGGATGAGCAGCTTGCGGCTCCTTACGGGTCGTTCTGGTTGGAAAATATTGGGTAAAGAGGGCTAACTCCTCCCGTCTCTCCGCGGGAAGGCCGATCTCTCGGCGCTTGAAGTCGTTCTGCTCCGGCAGGGCATTTGGTCTTCTATGCCGATGGACGAACCTGTTGAAATTCCGGACGCATTCCGCCCTCCGATCGATGAGACTGACGTCTCACCGGAACCCGGTGTAGCGCGTCATCGTTCACGGCGCCGGTGGTGGTTCGGAATCGCGTTGATCCTGTTCCTCGGGGTGCTTGCGGGGGTGGTCTGGTGGCAGGCTCAGCGGCCTGCACCACCGGTCTCCGTCCCGCTGTTGGAGCAGGAGCGAGCCACGGCGGCAGTTCCATCGGAACAGACCAGCACTGAAGCGGCGGCGCCGGACGAGCCTTCTCCCCCCACTCCCGCTTCCACCGTATCCCAGGACACCCCGACTCCATCCACCACGTTGGATCTCCACCTATTGGCGGTGGCGATCATGGACGAATTGGAATCTCGCCCGGTTCACCCCGCGCTACGCGGGATCGATGCGCGGCTGGAAGGCATTGAGCAGCGCCTTGCTGCGCTAGCTCGGGACTCCGAGCGGGTGGATCAATTCAAGCGGCTCAGCACCGGATTGGAGGAAATCCGCAAACGGATTGAGCACCTCGCCGCCAAGCTCTCTGCCCCGAAACCCCGACCGGTGCAGTTGCCGTTCTCGGTGGTCAGCGCCGGCCGTCTCGGAAATGTCCCGTTCGTGGTGGTGGACGCCGGCCGACCGCTTCAGGTGTCGGTTGGCGAGATCTTGGTGGGATGGACACTGGAGACGGTGGACGCTGGTACCGGCGAGTGGGCGTTCCGCAAAGGAGCGCACCGCCGAACCGGGAGGGCGACCCCGTGATGTCCCGTAGCCTGCTGCTCCTCGGGGTATCTCTTCTCCTCTCCGGCTGTGACACCGCCCGGCTTTCCGTTCTGGTTACGCCAACCAAGGAGCCACAAGAACTGCCGGTCCAGGAACCAACCCCCACGCTCGATGCCCACGGCTGGCGCGTCGTCGATCTGTCCTCGCGGGACCAGGTTGCTCCGGCGTCTGTTGCCCGCCACGAATCCTCTGCGTCCCCCAATCCGTCGGAGGTATTTCGCATCCCCTTCGCCTCAGGCAGCCAACACCTGGGACCGCAAGGTCGCAAGGCGATTTCTTCCACGGCGTCGGCCCTCCGCTCCGCCCCGACCATCGTGCTGCGCGGCATGACCGACGACTGGGGCGATGCAGCGTTTCGCGACCGGCTCGCCTTCGGCCGGGCGGTGGCGGTACGGGAGGCGCTGGTGGCAGCCGGGGTGCCATCCAGCCACATCCGCATCGTCGGGCGGGTCACCGATACCTTCGCCCGCGCCGTGCGGATCACCGTGGGGGACGATCATGCGAAGTAGTCTTCCCGTGATCTGGCTCGCGCTATGGGGATTGCTCCCTGCCTCCGCCCTGCCGGCGGATATCGCTATCGACCACTCGGAGATCGGTGCTTCCAGCACGGAGACCAGTGACGCAAACCGCGCCCAGGCGTGGGGCTTGGATGACGCCGAATGGGGTCGCTATCGGTCGCTCCTCCAGGGACCGCTGGGGTTGCGTCTACCCAACATCGACCCGCTGCTCGCCCTGTTGATGGCGAGCGACGATCCGGCGGAGCAGCGCTAACAGGACACCCATCCCAATGGCGCGCCGATGCTAGATACGCGACAGCGCATCCACCAAAACGGAGCCGTGGCTATCCGTAGGGGTTCGTCCTCGTGCTACGAGCCGGCGCTACGCAATCCGTCGCGGGCCGCTGAGGGCGCCTATTCCCGCGGCGGCAGCGAGCAGATCAGGGTGAGGATCGACTGGCGCAGGGCCGGGTCGAGGCGGGCGAAGTGGGTGAGTAGCCGGTGCTGCTCCTCGCTGGAGGCGCGGGGCGGCTCCTTGCCGGTGATCAGCCATTCGGGGTCGCGGTTGAGTTTGCGGGCGAGCTTGAAGAGTTGGTCGGGACGGGGGGAGACGATCTCGCCGCTCTCCCATTTGTGAAGGGTCTGGCGGCTGACGCCCATCGTCTTGGCGAGTTGGGAGACGCCCCAGCCCAGGGACTCTCTCGCATTTCTGATTCGTTCGCCTACGCGCTCCATAGGAGGCAACGTAGCAACCAAGGCGTCGCCAAAGAGCGACGATAGTGTCTCGTTTTATTTACTATCGCATCTATTATTGCTAACGTTTTCGGCGTAGCTTCGGCAAATTCACCTGGATTTAATGACTTCAAAGGCAAGAGGTTATCTCGCATGGAAAGTCATCC
>NZ_BAAHXB010000217.1:0-3436 GCF_054657215.1 Endothiovibrio diazotrophicus | reverse complement strand
GGTGATTACGCATACCGATCCGATCAGTGTGCCGGGATGGAGTGGGGCGGGTTACGTCGTTTTCGATCCTGCCAAAGGGGACGGGGCTTGGAGAATAGGTGGTGGGACGAATGGAGCTTACTTGATTGCTCTGGGATTGGTGTTGATTGCGGTGGCAATTTTCATCGGTATGTTTTTGCTGGGTGGGGCTGGATTGGGGGCTCTGGCTGCGATTGGGATAGGAAAGGTCTTAACGGCATTAAGTTTTTCTGGGGTGATGCTTGTGTCTGCGGGAGTTTCCCTGGCTAGTGGAAACTTGAGATCGTGTAGCAATTTTCTTGCGGTATCTCTTGCTGCTATGGTGTTTCTAGGTGGAGTGATATTTCCGGTGTTAGGTTCCATGGCGCTGATGCTTGGGGCCACGTTAGGGATGAATGATTTGACGGGGAGGGTATGTCGATGACTCGGAGGCGAAAATATGTTCCGTCGAAGTATATATTGATTGCCTGCTTTATTTTGGTTGCTGGAAATGTTGCTATTGCTGTATTTCAAGGAGAATTCAGCCAGAGAAGAATTGATTTAATTTTGTCGATATTGGGGTTCTTTGTTTTTCTAATGATTGTTGACTTTGTGGAGTACCTTTTTAAAAAAGATTGATCGTTATAGGCGGTTGGTTGGAAGGCGGCGCTATTCAGAATCTGTCGGATGCCGTTTCTTTTAGAATGAAGTTATTGGTCCGGCAATTGTGTTGTTGTGGCAGGAAGGTAAGAGAGAGGGTGGTACATGGATTTGGTTGGTTGCAAGTCTTGCCGCAGTCTCTGGTGCTGCCATGGAAAAGCTGAGTTGCTTTGGGGGTGATCGATTTGACAGGGAGGCCCTGTAGATGAATAGGATGAGATTCTATATTCCTACAAGGAGTGTGTTTTTTTGCATCCATGATTGTTGGTCATGTTATTTGTGTAATATATCAGGGTGAGTTTGGTCAGCGAATAATTGACTCTATGTTGGTGGTTGCAGGTGTATTTTTTCTATTTTTGATTTTTGGCGTTATAGAAGGATTATTTAAACAGGTTGCATGGGCATTCAGCGCGAGAGTCAAATAACGGGATCAGCAAGTAGCCTGGATGGAGCATAGCGGAATCCGGGGATTCCCGAAGGCTGCCCCACACGTCCCGGATTCCGCTGCGCTCCATCCAGGCTACTTTCTGGCTCTCCTACCGGAGGGGGAAATCACCGACCTCAGCCAACTGCCCGACACCATTCCGGCCTACCTGATCTCGGTCACCCCGGAACTGAAGGTGGACGGCGAGACGGTGCTCAGCGGTACGCCGATGCAACTGGGCGAGGATCTCGACTTCGTCTACACCCTGACCAATCCGGTCTACGGGACCCTGAGCTATCCGGGCAAGGTGGTGGCCGGCTCCTACCTGTCGGTGGCGATCATCGGCGGCAGCGTGGCGCCCGAAAAACTGACCGCGCTGAAGACGAAGCTGGAAGGGACTCAAACCACGCTCACCACGCAGGACCAAACACAGCTTGCGGCGCTCTCCCGGGAGGATATCCTGGGGGATATGTTCTACGCGGGGACGCTCGGTTACTTCGCCGAGAGTCAGGGATTGGCCCACGTGATGACGCTTCAGCAGAAGGCGCACATGCAGCAGCTGCCCTCCGGTGGCACCTACGGCTATGTGCCGCAGGTGGACTACTTCTGGGGGCTACCCAATGCGATCCGTACCGGCGGAATAGCGATGGACCTGGATGCGCTGAACATCACCGCGCAGACGGACGATGGGGCGAACAAGTTCAATCTGGTGTTCCAACTGGGGGCGCTCAGCTCGGCGCTGGAACATGCGATACCGGAGCAGATGTTTGTGACCGCGGACCATCCGGGGGAGGCGGTCTCCACGGTGAAGGCGCTGTCCAAGGCGCAGCAGCAGGGGCAGAAGATTTACCACATCACGCAGGCGAACCTTTCCACTGCATTGGCGGATATTCGGTTGGATAATGCCACCATTCAGGAGATCAAGGATGCCGTCGCAACGGGGAAGGAAGTGATTACGCATACCGATCCGATCAGTGTGCCGGGATGGAGTGGGGCGGGGTATGCGGTGTTTGATCCCGTCAAAGGCGATGGGGCGTGGAGAATTTCAGGAGGGGATAATGGGAGCTATATGGCTGGCCTGTTCTTTGGAATGTTGCTGTCTGTGCTTGCGGTGATGGCCATTTCATCTACTGGGGGGTTGGCTCTTCCGATATTGGCCTCGTTCTTATTGCACGCTGGATTATTTGAACTATTTGTTGTTGCAGATGCTTCTTCGTCTGGAATCGAAGGGAGTTGTTTCTTTGGAGGCCTGTTAGCAGGTTTGTCGGCGATATCGCTTGTGTTGATTCCATTATTCGGGAACCTTGAGGCTGTGATCGGCTCTGTAGTTACTGCTTTCGGTTATGGTGCTGTTCTTCTTGATCTTGATGGAACAAGAGAAGGCTGCGGACTTTGACGGATGAATGGATTTGTTTCATGATTCGAGACTCTGCTAGATATGGGTTGTTGGCGTTATATTTTATCGTGTATGGCATGTGGGAAATACACTTGTCGCTGCATGCTGAGGGTGATTCTATGGTAGAAGCTGCGCTGGGGGGTGTGTTTTTATTGGGAGGTTTATATTTTCTGTACGTGTGCTGGGTTAAGTTGAAGAGCAGTCAATGATATTTCAAATGTGGTGTGAAGTGGTCGAGGAAAACAATTGCTAAGACAGCCATTTCATATTCAAGCCCCGGTCTCTACCGCAGCCCCCTGCCCAAACGAGGGATTGCATTGTGCTTGGGGTTGCCACAGAAGGAATTGGAGCGGCTTTGTATGCAAATGCAAATCGATTGCATGGACATCCATCGCAAGAGTCAAATAACGGGATCAGATTATTCTGAATGCGTGTAATCCATTTCCTATCGATCCGTGGAGTGAGTGTCTCGGAATCGTCGGCGAGCGCTTCGACGAGATCGACGCCCTGATCCGCACCAAGGGCCTCGGCCCCACCATCGAACAGCGCCAGGCGCAGGCCCGCGGCCACTTCCGCCGCCACCTCGACCAGACCCTCGCCGACCTGGACGCCATCGACCGCGCCCCCACCCCCGGCGAACTGCTCACCGTGGTCCAGGCCGCCAAGGCACGCCTCGACGCCCTCCAGAGCGAACCGGCCCGCCAGCCCTTCGACCCCAACCAGCTCCCCTTCAAGGCGCGGGAGCCCAACCCCGACAACCGCCCCAAGGAGTCCCGATCCGACTTCATCCAGGCCGGCCTCTACTCGAATCCCCTGCCCAAACTGGCCGCCGTGGGCAACGTGCTGGATGCCTACGTATTCGACCAGCTCCCCGGCGCCTCCGACCCCGCCTATCTGGCCGGGAGCGACGAGGTGGTGCTGAGCGAGGCGATCCGTGCCCGGGCCGAGGCGCTGGAGTA
>NZ_BAAHXB010000216.1:0-3456 GCF_054657215.1 Endothiovibrio diazotrophicus | reverse complement strand
GTCTCCGCCGAACCTTCCGAATGGGGTGTTCCGTTCGGAAGGATCCTCATGGCCGCAAGCCCGCTGCTTTCGTTCGCGTCGGCGCGGTAGCGCCGACCTACGCCCCCCATAGCGCGACAGTTCTTGTCACCGGCCGCGTCCCCCGCCATCGGCACGGCAACGCCCCGCCGTAGGTTGGCGCTACCGCGCCGACGCAAACGGGGGCAGCGACCTTTCGCCGTCTCCGCCGAACCTTCCGAATGGGGTGTTCCGTTCGGAAGGATCCTCATGGCCGCAAGCCCGCTGCTTTCGTTTGCGTCGGCGCGGTAGCGCCGACCTACGCCGCCCCCATAGCGCGACAGTTCTTGTCACCGGCCGCGTCCCCCGCCATCGGCACGGCAACGCCCCGCCGTAGGTTGGCGCTACCGCGCCGACGCAAACGGTGGCAGCGGCCTTTCGCCATCTCCGCCGAACCTTCCGAATGGGGTGTTCCGTTCGGAAAGTTCCTCATGGCCGCAAGCCCACTGCTTTCGTTTGCGTCGGCGCGGTAGCGCCGACCTACGCCGCCCCCAAAGCGCGACAGTTCTTGTCACCGGCCGCGTTCCCCGCCATCGGCACGGCAACGCGCCCGCCGTAGGTTGGCGCTACCGCGCCGACGCGAACGGGGGCAGTGGCCTTTCGCCGCCTCCGCCGAACCTTCCGAACGGGGTGTTCCGTTCGGAAGGATCCTCATGGCCGCAAGCCCGCTGCTTTCGTTCGCGTCGGCGCGGTAGCGCCGGCGTACGCCGCCCGCACCCCATCGCCTGACAGGCGAGGAATGTCGCAACAGTTAACCCAGACATGGCCACGAAAAAGAGTAGATCGCCTTCATGCCCTTCGTTCCTCTTCATGGCAAGAAACGTTGAAAACGGCGGGGCCGTTCACGAACTCCCGACCCGTGCCGTCAATAGCCGGTATAATCCCCACCCTTTCCCACGATTCACCGCAGCAGAGGTAAGGACATGAACCTGGACCGCGTCAGTTCCGGCAAGGACGTGCCCAACGAGATCAACGTCATCATCGAGATCCCCGCCCACTCCGACCCCGTCAAGTACGAGGTGGACAAGGAGACCGGGGCGATGTTCGTCGACCGTTTCATGAGCACCGCCATGCACTACCCGTGCAACTACGGCTACGTCCCCCACACCCTTTCCAAGGACGGCGATCCGGTGGACGTGCTGGTGGTCACCCCGGTGCCGCTGATCCCCGGCTCGGTGATCAGCTGCCGGCCGGTGGGCGTGTTGAAGATGACCGACGAGTCGGGCGACGACGCCAAGGTGCTCGCCGTCCCCGTCTCCAAGCTCTGCCCCTCCTACGCCAAGACCACCGACATCGACGACATGCCGAAGATGCTGCTCGACCAGGTCGCCCACTTCTTCGAGCACTACAAGGACCTGGACGAGGGGAAGTGGGTCCGCGTCGACGGCTGGGGCGGCATCGAAGACGCCAAGCGGGAGATCATGGACTCGGTGGCGATGTTCCAGAACGCACCCGAGAAGCCCCACTTCTAAACGTTTCGGCCCCGCCAAGCGGGCGCCTTGAGGCGCCCGCTTGGCGGGGCCGAAACGTTTAGAAGCATTGGGTAGAGAGGGTGGATCGCGGGACCAACGTGGGCCTTCCGATACCGCGTTCTTTTGTCGGGCAGCCGTACCCGCCGCGGCGTTGAACCCCACTTTATCGCTGGTACCGACGGAGAGGCCGCGGCGGGCACGGCCCGCCCTATGGGAAACGCCCGGCGTTCCACCGTCAACAGAGCAGCTCCAGCAGAGAGATGTCGTCGTCCTGCGGGTGATTGCCGCGGAAACGGGCCAGGGCATCGACGATGGCGCTGAAGAACCCCGCCGGCTCTCCCTGCAGGCATCCCTCCAGACGCTCCGGCCCGAACAGCGCCTCCTCCCCGTTACGCGCCTCGATCACCCCGTCGGAGTAGAGGAAGAGACGGTCGCCACGCCCCACCCGCAACCGCTCCACCTCCGGTGCCAGCCCCTTGCTCCCCACCACCCCCATCGGCAGGTTGCGCGAAACGATCCGCTCGACCCGCCCGTCGGCAACGCGATAGAGCAGCACGTCGGGGATGCCGCCGCTCCACAGGGTCACCTCCAACCGCTCCGGCACGTACTCCACCACGGCGGCGGCGAAGAACATCCCGGTGGGCAGCACCTCCCGCACCGCATCGTTGAGCCCGCTCACCATCGTCTCCACCCCCGCCCCCTCGGCCACCAAACGGTGGAACAACTGGGAGACCGGCAGCGCTCCCATCGCCGCCGACAGGCCGTGGCCGGTAAAATCCCCCAGGAGCAGATACTGATGGCCGCTTTCGGCCCGGTCGGCGAGCAGCAGATCGCCGTTGGAGATGGCCGCCGGCTCGGAGAGGAAACGGATGTTGTGGGCCTCCACCCGCCCGCGCCGCAGGATCCGGGTGAACACCCGTTCGGCCAGCTCCTGCTCGCGCAGCAGCCGGTTCTCGTGGCGCCGCAACTCGTCGCGCTGGGCCTGGAGCGTACGATAGAGACCGCACACCCGGCGCAGCGCATCGATCTTCGCCAGCAGGATCACCCGGCTGTAGGGCTTGGTCAGAAAGTCGTCGCCGCCGAACTCGACGCAGCGGGCCAGCGCCTTCTCGTCGTGCACTGCGGTGAGAAAGATCACCGGCACGAAACGCTCACCGGCTGCGGCCTTGATCGCGCGGGCCGCCTCGTAGCCGTCCATCTCCGGCATCATCACGTCCATCAACACGATGTCGGGCTGCACCGCCTCGAACCGCGCCACCCCCTCGCGGCCGTCGGCGGCCAGGTGGAGTTCATACCCCTCACCACGAAGAAAGCGCTGGAGCAGGGTGCGGCTGTCTTCGTCGTCGTCGACGATCAGGATCTTCAAGGACTGGCTCAATACCGGGGAGTCCATCGAACACTCACAAAAAGACCTTTGCGGCTACCGGATCGTCATTTGAGGCCCGCGAAAGAATAACTTCCTGAGGCCGCCCTCCCATTCGATCCCTCATAGCCCGACAAGCTCCTGGAAGCGTGGCTGACGTAACACCCTGTCGCCACATGGGGTCCCCCTTACCCACAACCAACGCATCATTATTATCAGGTTCTATAGCTCCCGATGCCCAACGGGTCCACCCATCTGCCGCTATTGCTTATCTCGCTGGTCGCCAAGCTGCTCTCCGCCTTCGCCGGCGGGGGCGACGCCGGTCTGCTCCAACTGCCCGGTGCTGATCTTTCTCGGCCTCCCCTTCGGTGCCACCCTGCGCCACCTGCGTGCGGACTGCCCGGCGTGATCACCGGCGTGGAGATGGCCCGGCGCTGCATCCCGCTGCTCGACGAGCGCCGTCGGGGTATCCGGACGAAAGGCGGCTTCGTTCCGCACGGCGCCCGCGGGTCATGACGCTCCGCGTCGTTCCCCTGGTTATGACGCTCCGCGTCGTAACCGACC
>NZ_BAAHXB010000215.1:0-3466 GCF_054657215.1 Endothiovibrio diazotrophicus | reverse complement strand
CAGGACGCGGAAGCCGCGGCATACAACGAGTATGCGCCCCTTTGCGCGTCTTGCCGGACGGGCGTCTCGACGCCCCAAAACAGGAAGTTATTCTTTCGCGGGCCCTTAGTGGGATGTGCGCTGCACGCTAGATCATTCGAACAATCCGCGCACAGCGCGCTCAGTCACTAAACACTAAACGTTGAGCACTAAGCACTGACCAACCATGGAATCCGTTTCTGAGATCTTCGGCGCAGAAGGCCCTCTCGCGAAGTCATTGGACGGCTACGCGCCGCGTCCGCAGCAGGTGGAGATGGCCGAGGCGGTGGAGCGGGCGCTGGCCGACAACGGGGTGCTGATCAGCGAGGCGGGCACCGGTACCGGCAAGACCTACGCCTATCTGGTGCCGGCGATCCGCTCCGGGCGCAAGGTGGTGATCTCCACCGGCACCAAGACCCTCCAGGACCAGCTCTTCCACCGTGACCTGCCCAAGGTGATGGAGGCGCTCGCCTGCCAGCCGCGCACCGCGCTCCTGAAGGGACGCGCCAACTACCTCTGCCCCTACCGCCTCGACCGCACCCTGGAGGAGGGGCGGCTCCCCTCCCGCGAGTTGGCCCACGAGCTGACCAAGGTGAACGAGTGGCGCGGGCGCACCGCGAGCGGGGACGTCGGCGAGGCAGGCATCCCCGAGGACGCCGAGATCCTCCCGCGGGTCACCTCCACCGCCGACAACTGCCTCGGCCAGGAGTGTCCCGATCTGGCCAAGTGTTTCGTCCTCAACGCCCGGCGCAAGGCGCAGGAAGCGGAGCTGGTGGTGGTCAATCACCACCTGCTGCTCGCCGACATGGCGCTGAAGGAGGAGGGCTTCGGCGAGGTGCTGCCCGACTGCGACGCCTTCATCCTCGACGAGGCGCACCAGTTGCCGGAGATCGCCGCCAATTTCTTCGGCCTCTCGCTCTCCAGCCGCCAACTGCTCGACCTGGCCAAGGACACGGTCACCGAGCAGATGAAGGACGCCAAGGAGATGGATAAGCTCGCCGAGAGCGCCTACAAGCTGGAGACCGCGGTGCGCAACTTCCGCCTCGCCTTCGGTACCGACCCGAAGCGGGCGCCGTGGGCGGAGGTGTGCGACCAGTCCGAGGTGAAGGAGACCCTGGAGAAGCTGACCGCCCGCCTCGATGAGCTGACCGGCCAGTTGGAGGTGGCGGCGCCGCGGGCCAAGGGGCTGGAGAACTGCTGGGATCGCGCCCAGGCGCTGGTCGAGCGGTTGGCCCGGGTGAGCGGGGTGGGCGAGGCGGAGGGGGAGTGGGTTCACTGGTACGAGACCTTCACCCGCGCCTTCTCGCTGAACCGCACGCCGTTGGACGTGGCGGTGCCGTTCCGCGGTCAGATGGCCGAGCGCAAGCGTGCCTGGATCTTCACCTCGGCGACCCTGGCGGTAGGCGAGGGGTTCGACCACTTCGCCCACCGCCTCGGCCTGGAGCCGACCGAGACGCTACGCCTCGACAGCCCCTTCGACTTCCGCCACCACGCGCTGCTCTACTGCCCGACCGAGATGCCCGATCCCAACGATCCCCGCTATACCGCCACGGTGGTCGAGCGGGCGGTGCCGGTGATCGAGGCGAGCGGTGGTTCGGCGTTTCTGCTGTTCACCAGTTACCGGGCGTTACGCGAGGCGCGCGGGCTGCTGGAGGAACGGATCGAGTTCCCGCTGTTGACCCAGGGGGATGCCCCCCGCGGCGAGCTGTTGGCGCGCTTCCGCAAGCTAGGCAACGCCGTGTTGCTGGGGACCCAGAGCTTCTGGGAGGGGGTCGACGTGCGTGGTGAGGCGCTCACCTGCGTGATCATCGACAAGCTCCCCTTCGCCTCGCCGGGTGATCCGGTGCTACAGGCGCGCATCGATTCGCTGAAGCGCAGCGGTGGCAACCCTTTTATGGAGTACCAGCTGCCGAACGCGGTAATCACCCTCAAGCAGGGGGTAGGCCGGCTGATCCGCGACATGGACGACTACGGTACCCTGATGTTGTGCGATCCGCGGCTCTTCACCCGCTCCTACGGCGGTCTGTTCGTCGGCTCGCTGCCCAACATGCCGAAGACCCGCAAGATCGAAGTGGTGCAGCGCTTCTTCGCGCAGTGGGATTAAGGGCTCGCGAAAGAATAACTTCCTGTTTTGGAACGCCGAGCCACTCCGCCCGGCGGCGTTGCGCAAAGGGTTGCATACAGCGAGTATGCGCCCCTTTGCGCGCCTTGCCGGACGGGCGTCTCGACGCCCCAAGACAGGAACTCTTCGTGTTGGAGGCGCTGCGTTGGATCGGAGCCGCCGTTGTTGTCGGTCGGCATCGCCATGAGGAGGTTCACTGAACTCCCGCTCGGAAAGTGGAGTACCTCCCCTCGTTCCCACGCTCTGCGTGGGAACGCCGCACTTCGACGCTCCGCGTCGTGTCGAGCGGAGGCACCCAGACCTCGGCGCCCTGCCCCGTTGATGGACGCAGAGCCGAGGTATCCGGTTACGACGCAGAGCGTCATAACCAGGGACAAGTCGGTTCCTTCACGTTTCCCCTCGTTCCCACGCTCCGCGTGGCAACGCCGCACTTCGACGCTCCGCGTCGTGCCGAGCGGAGGCACCCAGACCTCCGCGCCCTGCCCCGTTGATGGACGCAGAGCGTCCGAGGTATCCGGTTACGACGCAGAGCGTCCTAACCAGGGACAAGTCGGTTCCTTCACGTTTCCCCTCGTTCCTACGCTCCGCGTGGGAACGCCGCACTTCGACGCTCCGCGTCGTGCCGAGCGGAGGCACCCAGACCTCCGCGCCCCGCCCCGTTGATGGACGCAGAGCGTCCGAGGTATCCGGTTACGACGCAGAGCGTCATAACCAGGGACAAAAGTCGGTTCCTTCACGTTTCCCCTCGTTCCCACGCTCTGCGTGGGAACGCCGCACTTCGACGCTCCGCGTCGTGTCGAGCGGAGGCACCGAGACCTCCGCACCCTGTCCCGTTGATGGACGCAGAGCGTCCGAGGTATCCGGTTACGACGCAGAGCGTCGTAACCAGGGACAAGTCGGCCTTCGTTCCCCTCGTTCCCACGCTCTGCGTGGGAACGCCGCACTTCGACGCTCCGCGTCGTGTCGAACGGAGGCATCGAGACCTCCGCGCCCTGCCCCGTTGATGGACGCAGAGCGTCCGAGGTATCCGGTTACGACGCAGAGCGTCCTAACCAGGGACAAGTCGGTTCCTTCACGTTTCCCCTCGTTCCCACGCTCTGCGTGGGAACGCCGCTCTTCGACGCTCTGCGTCGTGTCGAACGGAGGCATCGAGACCTCCGCGCCCTGCCCCGTTGATGGACGCAGAGCGTCCAAGTTATCCGGTTACGACGCAGAGCGTCGTAACCAGGGACAAGTCGGTTCCTTCACGTTTCCCCTCGTTCCCACGCTCCGCGTGGGAACGCCGCTCTTCGACGCTCTGCGTCGTGTTGAGCGGAGGCACCCAGA
>NZ_BAAHXB010000214.1:0-3475 GCF_054657215.1 Endothiovibrio diazotrophicus | reverse complement strand
CCTCCTGACGACCCAAGTCAGACACGAGTCATCAATAACTCAATATCAGACGTCATCGTGTAGAATCTTTCTGATCGCCCCCACTCTGGACGACCAAGCAGCTGTTTATGCACCCAACCCAATGCTACGCCGCGGATCTTCCATAGGATATCCGCTCATACAGTCTCTCGGGAGCAATATCTGCGACATTTGGCCACGCGATGGTTCCTCCGTCCACGATAGCCTTCTTGAAGAACTCCAGCGCGTAGGGCGGATAGCGATAGCGTAATCCGCCACATCAGAGCTGCCTTCGGCGAAGGTGACTTCGTTCCTGGCGGATTACGCTATCGCCAATCCGCCCTACACTCTTCCGTGGGATATCCGCTCATACAGTCGCTCAGGCGCAATGTCCGCGCCATTGGGCCACGCGATGGTTCCTCCGTCCACAATAGCCATCTTGGAGAACTCCGAATCCCGCAGCGGCTCAAAGACCGGCCCCTTCGACAGGTACTCGGAAAAGTCTATATTTCCGGTCACCCCATCGTCAAACCGGATTCCATAGACGTAATCGCCCTGATACCGAGTTTCTATCACATCATTCATATCCCACACTGCCTCTAACCGCCTCATATCGGCCGCGCCTCGGACAGAATATTGGAGCGAAAACTCTCCGGCAGCGCGTTGGGGGTCAACACATCCACCTCCACACCGAGCAACCCCAGCAGCTCATGACGAATCGCACCGATATCGAACAGCGTCATCTCGGGCGTCGGGTCGATCAGCAGGTCGAGATCGCTCCCCTCCTCGTCCTCGCCCCGCAGCGCGGAGCCGAAGACGCGCGGATTGCGGGCGCGGTGGGACTCCACCACGCGACGAATCTCCGTTCGATGGGCTGCGAGGGCGTGAGAGGGTTTCAAGGAAGGCACTCCTTCGACTGCGGTCTCGCCATAGTATGGCGCCGAGCCGAACCATCGACAAACAACGGCGTGGCGTTATTTGACGCGAGCGTACGGAATATTCGGGTTCGCAGGATCGACGGTGAGTTCACGCTTGGCGGGGTTGACCACCAGATCCATGTCCTCCATCGGCACCGCGCCGAGGAGCACTTCGTCGCCCGGGACCAGGGCGCCGACGTAGCAGAAACGTGTGCCGAAGGCGACCTTGACCGGGCCGACGTAGGGGACGTTCAGGCTGCGGCCGTCGGCCACGGAGACTTCGCGGGTGGATTCGGTTTCGAGGTCCAGTTGGAGGGCGACGTGCTCGGGCACGCAGAGCATCAAAGCACCGGTGTCGGCGAGCGCGTTGACCCGGATCGGGGCGAGGTCGGGTTGGCGGGGATTGCTCAGTTCCAGTTCGGCGAAGACGTGGCCCATGGAATTCCCTCAGGATGGAATGCCGAAGATGCCCGCGTTCTAACCGAGCACGACATCCTTCGGTGATATGCCGTCGAAACAGCCGTAGTTCGCCTCGATGTAGAGCGGCCCGAGTACGTCGCGGCGACAGTTCAGGTGTTTCGAAGAGGAGCCATCGCGAAACGCATCGGAAAGATATTTCTTCACCAGGACATCGCGAGGCGTTGGGTAAAGATGAATACCGAGTCCGGTGAGCCCCTCCAAGGCGTGAACCAGAACCCGTTCCATACGGGCGTGGACCTCGACCCGGTTGCGCTCATCGTCGGTCGTCGCCTCGAAAACCTCACGAAATCCACCAAGCCTGTCCAAATCCAGGCACAACTGTCTCACCGTCATTTCCGGGTCCGTCGAAATCGAGTAATCCGTGGGTATCAGGCAGCTTCTCGTGAGGCCAGATACTTTTCGTAGTACTTGTGGGGATTGAGAATGAAAACCGCGGCTTCGCGCTCGGCGTCGTTTCCGAAGTCGACGAATACCTTCAACAAGCGCATCAGGGGGATGATGTAGTAGCTCAACGAGTGCTCGTAGACAAAGCGTTCGCTGGAGGGGATCTCGTCATATTCCTGAAGCGCCCCGTAGGCATCCAGCACCAGATCCTTCATCGATCGCCCGCCTGAGCACGCCTCGACGATATCGAGGGTACGGTAGGCGGTTCGCAACGGCTTCAGCACGTTGAGCAGCGCCCCCTTGTTTGGAAGATCGCCGGGGTAGTAGATGGCCGCCACCGAGGCGCAGTCGAAACGATCGTAACCGCCGTGGGTACGCACCGCTTCCGACTTCTCCAGGTGCTGGGGATCGTCTCCGGCAATGGTGACGAAACGACGCCCCTTGCTGAGCAACTCTTTGAGCTTGGGGAGCGTCAATTGAGTCGCATCGATCGCTCGCACCGCTTCAGCGGCGGCATCGGCAAAATCTTTGTAGATGATTTGGGACGACCAGTCGTTGTCCCGACTAGGACCAAGGGTAACTACCACGCCGTTCTGCTTGCGCGTCTCCCGCAGAACCCGAGCCATGTTGCTCTTCGTCGGCAGCAGTTGGCTCTCCATGAGGGCGCAGCTAAGACATACGGTGGGATTTTGGAGGTACTCCTCCAGTTTGGCGAACGACTCTTCCAGGGTGAGCTCGGGAATCCGCCGCAAGATTGGACGGACTCGCGCTTCGCTATTAATTTCTTCTTTCATATCAAAGAGTTACTCTGCTCGCTCGACAACCAGACTATTCCGCTGGTTATGGACTTTTCAGGTCAAGCCACAGCCTTGTTCATGCTCTTGGTCAAGGAGTATAACACATGGAATTTTGAAGTTATCCATCATGATGCATTCGCACTACAGCCCGCACACACCTCCAAACAAGGGAGCAACCTGAGCATTAACAAGGAAGATCCTTTCTTCGACCTATGTGATCCGGCTATCGGCAAAAGACACGAGGAGAACGAATCATTTCTCATTTTGGCATTTAGGCTAACATGATCATGCATTTCGGTCTGCAGGAATAATCTGAAATTATCACTCGTCTGACGACATGGTGCTGAATGAAGAAAGCAGCGTAGGAGCGAATTCATTCGCGAGCGGAGCGTCCGTCGAGACGCTTAAGCGGGATGTTTATGACGGTGATTCGGTCGCGGCTGAAACCGCTCCTACTTGACGCGGGCGTAGGGTCTGCCGAGGCACGAGGCGCACCACCCGGATGCCGGTGCGCCTCCTATCGTCGGCACACCCTACCCGACCACGATCAGGAGCGACGTTCACTACGCTCGTGCAGCGCTTCCCGCGACCAACGACTCCCGTCACTTCCCGCCTCTGTGGCTGCGGGCGATCGCCAACACCGTATCGGTGGCTTGCCGGTACGCATCGTTCCCGCCAGCAAAGCGCTCCAGGTAACCCCGCAAAAGAGCGTTTACGGTAGTCCCCTGCTCCTGTGCATGCATGTGGGCCCGTCGGAGGAGGTCATCTTCGATCGAAAGGGTCAGCTTGGCCATGACGGAAATGGTAGTTGCTTCAGGCGACCTCAGTGTGGCGTGAATCGCCTATCCCAATCAGAATCCCGACGAATTTGAGGAGACGGAAGCGGAACGGCTGCCGCTC
>NZ_BAAHXB010000213.1:0-3496 GCF_054657215.1 Endothiovibrio diazotrophicus | reverse complement strand
TGGCCGGTTACGACGCAGAGCGTCGTAACCAGACAGACGGGTCCCTTTTTCTTTGTCCGGTCCCCCCCTCTGGTTACCACGCTCCGCGTGGTAACCTCGGCCTCCACGCCGGCACGGTTTTTCTCCTGGACGCTCCACGTCGGCGCTGCAGGACGCAGAGCGTCCAAGGTGGCCGGTCACGACGCAGAGCGTCGTAACCAGACGTCGGCCCCCTCCCCACGGTGCCGATGCACATTTTTGGAATCGGGTCTGTCAATCCTGTCCAATTCTTCTCTTCCGACGATGCTCAACCTCTACCACAGCAACCGCCTGGAGCGGCTCCTCGACCGGCTGGTGGCGCTGACCGGGGAGCCGTTGGGCGATCCGCTGGCCGATGAGATGATCCTGGTGCAGAACCAGGGGATGGCGCGCTGGCTCTCGCAGCGGCTGGCGGAGCGGGCGGGGATCGCCGCCAACCTCGCCTTCCCGCTCCCCGCCAGCTTCGTCTGGCAGCTCTTTCGCGACCAGCTCGACGAGGTGCCGGAACACACCGGGTTCGACCGCGATACCCTGCTCTGGCGGGTATCGGGTGAGCTGCCGGCACTCCTCGACCGCCCCGGCTTCGAGCCGCTCCAGCGCTATCTGGCCGTCGGCGACGCGGCGTTACGCCGTTATCAGCTGGCGCGGCGCATCGCCGATCTGTTCGACCAGTATCTGGTCTACCGCCCCGATTTCATCGAGGCCTGGGAGCGGGGCGAGGAGACGCACTGGCAGGCGCAGCTGTGGCGGCGGCTGGTGGAGGTGGGCGGGGGCGGGGAACCGCTGCACCGCGCCCGGCTGCTCGCCCGCTTTCGCGACAAGTCCTCCAGCGGCGCCCTCGATCCCGCCCGGCTGCCGCGGCGGATCTTTCTCTTCGGCCACACCGCGCTGGCCCCGGCCTATCTGGAGGTGCTGGCGCGGGTGGCCGCGGTGACCGAGGTCCATCTGCTGGTGCTCAATCCGAGCCTCAACTACTGGGGCGACATCGCCGACGAGAAGCGCCAGGCGCGCCTGCGCGCCCTGTGGCGCCAACACGGCCGCGCGGCGGAGGCGGAGCACTTGAGTGTGGGCAACCCGCTGCTCGCCTCCATGGGCGGCCAGGGGCGGGAGTTCCTGGAACAGCTCCACCACTACCCCTGCGCGGACGAGGAGCTCTTCGCCCCGCCGGATCCCGCCACCCTGCTCGGGGTGCTGCAGCTCGACATCCTCTTCCTCCAGCGCCGCGGCGGCGACGGTGAGCCGGTGATGCCGCTGGCCGCCGACGACCGCTCGTTCCAGCTCCACGTCGCCCACAGTCCGATGCGCGAGGTGCAGATCCTCCACGACCGGCTGCTCGACCTGTTCGAACGGCTGCCCGGCCTGACCCCGCGGGAGGTGGTGGTGATGGCCCCGGACATCGACGTCTATGCGCCGCTGGTGGAGGCGGTGTTCGGCGCGGCACCCGCGGAGCGCTTCATCCCGTGGTCGGTGGCCGACCGCCGCCAGGGGGCGGGGCAGCCGGTGTTGCAGTCGCTGCTCGCCCTGCTGGAGCTGCCCCGCGCCCGCTTCACCGCCTCCGAGGTGATGGCCCTGGTCGAGAGTCCGGCGGTGATGCGCCGCTTGCGCCTGGACGAGGGGGCGGTGGAGCGGATCCGCACCTGGGTGGCCGAGGCGGGGGTGCGCTGGGGGCTCGACGGCGCGCAGCGGACCGCCCTCGGCCTGCCGGGCGATGAGGGCAACTCCTGGCGCTTCGGCCTCGACCGGCTGCTCCTCGGGTATGCCATGCCGCCGGCCGACGGGGCCGCCGCGCCGCTGGTGGGGGGATACCTCCCCTACCCCGACGTGGAGGGGGGCGAGGCGCGCCACCTGGGGGCCCTGGCGGCGCTGATCGAGCGGCTCGACCGCTGGCGCCGGCGGCTCGCCCTGCCCGCCTCGCCGGAGGAGTGGCCGGGGCTGCTCAATGCCCTCGTCGACACCTTTTTCGCGCCCGACGAGGAGGAGGCCGCCGCCCTGCAGACGGTCCGTGAGGCCCTCGACGCCCTGCGCCTCCACTGCCGTCAGGCCGGCTACCGCGAGCCCCTGGAGCTCGCCGTGGTGCGTGAACATCTGGCCGACGCGCTGGCGCAGCCGGGCGGCCATCAGCGCTTCCTCACCGGCCGGGTCTCCTTCTGCAACATGGTGCCGATGCGCAGCATCCCCTTCCGGGTGGTCTGCCTGCTCGGGATGAACGACCGCGACTACCCGCGCAACCAGCGCCCCCCGGGTTTCGACCTGATGGCTGCCGAGCCCCGTCTGGGCGACCGTTCCCGGCGCGAGGACGACCGCTACCTGTTCTTGGAGGCGCTGCTCTCTGCCCGCGAGGTGTTCTATCTCTCCTACGTCGGCCACGACATCCGCGACAACGCCCTGAAGGTCCCCTCGGTGCTGGTGAGCGAGCTGCTGGAGACGGTGGAGCGGGGTTTCGCGGTGGTGGGCGGCGGCGCGGTCCGCGACCAAGTGGTCACCGAACACCCGCTGCAACCCTTCAGTCCCCGCTATTTCGCCGACGATCCGCGGCTCTTCAGCTATGCCGCGGAGTGGCTGGAGGGAGGCGAGGGGACGGGGCCGTTTCTCGCCGAAGCGCTGCCCGAGCCGGAGGCGTCCTGGCGGGAGGTGGACCTGGAGCGGCTGATCCGCTTCTTCCGCAACCCCGCCCGCTTCCTGCTGCGCGAGCGGCTCGGGGTGGCACTGGAGCGGGCCGAGGACGGGCTGGAGGATGAGGAGACCTTCGCCCTCGACGCCCTGCAGGGCTTCGGCCTCAAGCAGGGGTTGCTGGAGGGACTGATCGACGGTGCCGATCCCGATGCGTTGAGGGCGGCCGCCCTGGCCCGTGGCGACCTTCCCCCGGCGCCCTTCGGGCGCCTGGAGCTGGACGACTGGAGCGGACGCCTCGGGGAGTGGGCGGAGGCGTTGCGGGCGCAGCGGGCCGAGCCGTTGGCGCCGCTGGAGCTGCTTTTCGAGGGGGCCGGCCTGCGTCTCACCGGCTGGCTGCGCGGGGTGACCGGCCAGGGGTTGCTGCGCTACCGGCCCGCCAAACTGAAGGCCGAGGATCGCCTCGCCCTATGGATCGAACACCTGGCGCTGCACCTGAGCGCCCCCTCAGCGGTGGCCCGCGTCTCCCGCTTCGAGGCGGAGGACCACGCCTTCGTCCTCGGCCCGGTGGCCGATCCCGCCGCGCTGCTGGAGGAACTGCTGCACCTCTACGCCGAAGGGTTGCGCGAACCGCTGCCGCTGTTTCCGCGCACCGCCCTGCGCTATGTGGAGCAGTTGCAGAAAAAGGGCGAGGAGGCGGCGCTGAAGGCCGCCGTGGAGCAGTGGAACGGCAACGAGTGGAGTGGCGGCGGAGAGGGGGCGAACCCCTACTACGATCTCGCCTTCCGTGGCCGCGACCCCCTCGATGCACGCTTTGTGGAAGTGGCTCTTCGGGTGATCGGGCCGTTGCTGGCGGCGCAGGACTAGC
>NZ_BAAHXB010000212.1:0-3506 GCF_054657215.1 Endothiovibrio diazotrophicus | reverse complement strand
CCGAAGCACGTCACCTTTGGCAAGCGCCGCAACGCGGGCCTGGTGCTTCCGGGGGGCGCTGATGGCCGATTTGTGGGTAAGAGGCAGGGCTAGCGCTGCCTGATCCGGTGGCAGCCTCATTCGATATCACGCAGAGTGAATTCGCTGACGAGTCCGCGTCGATCGAACTGCAGGACCAATTCGTGCCGCCCCTGCGCTTCGCGGATCCAGCCCACGGCGTCGGCGATATCACCGACGACCGGCAGCAAACTGACCGCAAGTGGCGGTTCCAGCGACTTGTCGCCGTAGATCCAGACCGTCCCGGCACCATCGCGGTGCTCTTCGTCGGGGCGGCCCCAGGCGTTCGCCACCGCACCGGCGGAGGTCTCGCCGGGGATGAGCGTCAACGGCGCCTTGCCGTCCACGGATACGGTGCGCGCGGCTTTCGCCTTGGGCTCCCGCGGTTCGTCCGGCCTGGCAACCCGGCGAATGGCGGCAACGACCTCATCGGGGCCTTCCCTTTGGATGTAGTGGCCCGAGCCCCAGATCGTGCCGATCCGTTCGACGCCGGTCATGCGCGCCCAGTCGCGGCCGAATTCCAACCGCCTTCGCTCATATTGCGCATTGGACAGTTTGTCCGGGCGGCCGCTGACGAGTACTTCGCCCGGCTGCACGAGCGGAGTCCCCATTTCCAACCTATCCAGACAACGCACCTGATCGTCGAACTCCCTCTTCCTGACCGTACTCCAGGTCACCGCCTTCATCGTCTTGATCAGCGCCGCGGCTTCCGGGATCGTCTGCTGCACCGCCTGCCAGTTGTCCGGATGAGTAGGGTCCAGCAGGACGAAGCCGACCACCTCGGACGGATACAACTTCGCGAACGCGTACTGGTACAACCCGCCCAGGGAGTGGCCAACCAGCAGATAGGGCGGCCGAACCCCGGCGGCGTGCAGCAGCGCGTGTTCCTCGTGCGCGATGGTGCAGGGATCACGCACTCCGGAGACGGCCGGGTTCGCACCCGTGCCCGGGCGGTCGCGGGCGAATACGGTGAAATCGCGGGCCAGTGCGGGGATCACCCGGCCCCAGGTCTCCCTGCCATCGCCCAGCCCCGCTTCGAACACCACGGCGGGCGTGCCCGTCCCGGAAAGGATGTACGCGGCGTCCGGCGATGGCGGCGTCGAGGCGCATCCGGCCAACAATAGCAGCAGGCTCGCAGCGGTACGCGGCATCATGTCTGTTCCTCCTCGGTCACGCGCTCGAACGATGGTCCCGGACATTTTATGGGGCGCAACCTTTGGCCAACCCAAAGGTCGCTCGCCTACAATTCCGCCATGCATATCCTGATCATCGAGGACGACATCGACTTGGGCCAGGCCACCCTCGCCGCCCTGAAGCAGGCGGGGATGAGCGTCGTGTGGGTGCGCAAGGCCGCTGCCGTTCCAGGCCTCCTCGCGGAGCCGCCCGATGCTGTCCTGCTGGACCTCGGGCTGCCCGACGGTGAGGGGCTGGCGCTGCTGCGCGGCTGGCGTGCCCGCGGCATCACGCTGCCGGTCATCGTCATCACCGCGCGCGCAGGACTGGAGGAACGCCTGGCCGGCCTGGATGGCGGCGCCGACGACTTCCTGGTGAAACCCTTCGCCATGGCCGAATTGTTATCCCGCCTCGGCGCGGTACTGCGACGTTGCGCGCGCCAAGCCAGCGAACAGTGGCGCTTCGGCGATCTGCTGGTGGAGCCGCGCAGCTACCGGGCCTGGCTGGGCGACACCCCGCTGGAGCTTTCGCCCAGGGAGTTCCGCCTACTCGTGGAACTGGCCAAGAACCCGGACAGCGTGGTATCGAAAAGCGTGCTCGGGCAGCGAATGGAACCCCTCGGCGAGCCGCTCGACAGCGCCACCATCGAAGTCCACCTGTCCAACCTGCGCCGCAAGATCGGGGCCGGACGAATCCGCACCGTGCGCGGCGTCGGTTATCAACTGCTCGGACAGTCCGAGCCGTGAGGCCCTGGCCGCGCCCCTCGCTGGCGGGCCGCGTGGTGCTGACGCTGCTGATGGCGTTCCTGCTGGTCTGGGCGGCGCTTCTGGTACACGAATACCTGGACTTCAAGGACGACGCGCGACATCTCAAGACCCTGACTCAAGCAGCGAAGTCGCTCGCCGCCGCGCTCGATTTCGACGACGCGGCGCGCGCGCGCATCGTGCTCGAGGCCACCGAGCGGCTGGTCAACGCCTCGCGCCGCTCCGGCCCGGTGCCGGAGGCGAGCGACATGCTGTGGCTCCTGGAGAGGGCGGGCGGAGCCCCCGTATACGCCTCCCGGCCGCTGCTTGAACGCCGGATTCCGCGTGGTGGCGAGGGGCGGGAACGAGTGCGCGTGGACGGGCGCGACTACTGGTCCGTGGTCTACACCACCCGAGACTGGCGCATGCAACTGCTGGAACCCGTGATCGGGGACCGGGATGCGTTGGCGATCCTGGGCAGCGATCTGCTGCCCTACCTGGTCATCGCCTTCCCGCTGGTGCTAGTGCCCATGTGGCTGGCGGTGCAACGCGGCCTCGCGCCGCTGCGCCGCTTCGTCGCCCGGGTGGAGGCGCGACCGGCCGGCGACTTCCTGCCTTTCGAGGAGGATCTGAAATACGCCGAACTGCTCCCCCTCGGCAGGGCCTTCGATGCCCTGCTGGCGCGGACACGCCAGGGCATCGCCCGCGAGCGCGCATTCGTCCAGGACGCCGCCCACGAGTTGCGCACACCCCTGGCGGTGATCTCCGCGCAGGGTCATGTGCTGCTCCGTGCTACCGACGACGCGCAGCGCCACCAAGCCGAGGCCGCGCTGGAACAAGCCGTGGCGCGCGCGTCCCGCCTGGTGGGCCAGTTGCTTACCCTGGCGAGTCTGGAGGGAGGGGGCGGAACACCGCCCCGGAGCGTCGATCTGGTGGCCCTGAGCCGCGATCTGCTCATCGCCGTCGCCCCGCTCACTGCGGCGAAGCGGATCGAGATCGCCCTCGACTCACCGGACCGGATCGACACCTGCCTGGATGCCGCCGCCTTCCACTCGATACTGGAAAATCTGCTCGCCAACGCCGCGGCATACTGCCAGGAGGGCGCGCAAGTGTGGGTCAAATTGAGCAAAGAGGGCGGGTTCATCCGCCTGCGCGTGGCCGACAACGGGCCCGGCATCGCGCCGGAGGAGAGGTCGAAGCTGTTCGAGCGTTTCCACCGCGGTCGCGGCGCCACCACCCGGGGTTCCGGACTCGGCCTGGCGATCGTGCGCCAAGCGGTCGGCAACCTCGGCGGGACGGTACGCGTCGATGCCGGTGCGGATGACCACGGCACCGCATTCGACGTGTCGTGGCCGCACCGCGAGACACACCACCCGCCGGTCAACCGCCCCAATGGGTCCTGCTGACACGCTCCCGGGAGCCTCCCGACGCCCAGGGCTTTACATTTCCCTACACCCGGCTAGCCCTGCCCTTTACCCACAAATCGGCCATCAGTGCCCCCCGGAAGTGCCAGGCCAAGGCGCGGTGCGCAGC
>NZ_BAAHXB010000211.1:0-3574 GCF_054657215.1 Endothiovibrio diazotrophicus | reverse complement strand
AGGACCGCGCCCCCGTTCCCGACGCAGAGCGTCGAAGAAGACGTTCCCACGCGGAGCGTCGAAGAGGACGTTCCCACGCGGAGTGTCGAAGAGGACGTTCCCACGCAGAGCGTGGGAACGAGAGCGGAATTTTCCGCCTAGGCCTTCACCACCTTGACCGCGCACTTCTTGTAATCGGTCTCCTTGGAGAGCGGGTCGGTAGCATCGAGGGTGACCTTGTTGATCAGCCGCCCGGCGTCGAACCAGGGGACGAAGATCAACCCCCGCGGCGGGCGGTTGCGCCCGCGGGTCTCCACCCGGCTGACGATCTCGCCGCGGCGGCTCACCACCTTCACCTTGGAGCCGTCGCGCAGGCGCCGCTCGCGGGCGTCCTTCGGATGCATGTAGACCACCGCGTCGGGCATCGCGCGATAGAGCTCGGGGACCCGCCGGGTCATCGAGCCGGAGTGCCAGTGCTCCAGCACCCGGCCGGTGCAGAGCCACAGGTCATACTCGCGGTCGGGGCTCTCGGCGGCCGGTTCGAAGGGGGCGAAGATGATGTTGGCCCGCCCGTCGGCGTTGCCGTAGAACTGCACCCCGGCGCCCTTCGCCACATGCGGGTCGTAGCCCTCGCGGAAGCGCCACAGGGTCTCCTTGCCGTCGACCACCGGCCAGCGGATGCCGCGCGCCTCGTGATAGTCCTGGAAGGGGGCCATCTCGTGGCCCTTCTTCGGCCGCCCCTCGGCGGTGTTGAACAGCCGGTACTCCTCGAACAGCCCCTTCTGCACGTAGTAACCGAAGTGGGCCGACTCGTCGTTGCCGTAGACGTTGCCCGCCGCATCGGTCACCGGGTCGGCCGGGAACCGGTCGACCTGGCCGTTCTCGAAGAGCACCTGATACATCGTCTTGCCGCGGTGCTCGGGCATCTTGGCGAGCTGCTCCTCGGGCCACACCTCCTCGATCCTGAAGCGCTTGGCGAACTCCATGATCTGCCACAGGTCGGAGCGGGCCTCGCCCGGCGCCGGCACCTGCTGGCGCCAGAACTGGGTGCGCCGCTCGGCGTTGCCGTAGGCCCCCTCCTTCTCGATCCACATGGCGGTGGGCAGGATCAGATCGGCGGCCATCGCCGAGACCGTCGGGTAGGGGTCGGAGACGGCAACGAAGTTCTCCGGGTTGCGCCAACCGGGATAGCTCTCCTCGTTCATGTTGGCGGCGGCCTGCATGTTGTTGTTGCACAGCTGCCAGTAGCAGTTGAGCTTGCCGTCCTTCATCATCCGGTGCATCAGCACCGCGTGATAGCCGACCTTGCCGCTGATCGTCCCCTCGGGGAGCTTCCACACCTTCTCGGCGTAGGCGCGGTGCTCCGGCTTCTTCACCACCAGATCGGCGGGCAGCCGATGGGCGAAGGTGCCCACCTCGCGGGCGGTGCCGCAGGCCGAGGGCTGGCCGGTGAGCGAGAAGGGGCTGTTGCCCGGTTCCGAGATCTTCCCCATCAGCAGGTGGATGTTGTAGACCAGCCCGTTGATCCACACCCCGCGGGTGTGCTGGTTCATGCCCATGGTCCAGAAGGAGGTGACCTTCTTTTTCGGGTCGGCATAGGCCTTGGCCAGTCTCAGCAGCGCCTCCTGCGGTACCCCGGACATCTCGCTCGCCTTCTCCACGGTGTACTCGGAGACCGCCTTGGCGTACTCCTCGAAGGAGATCTTCGAGAGCTTGCCCTTGCCGGCGTTCTTCGCCGCCCGCTCGCGCGGGTCCTCCGGACGCAGGCCGTAGCCGATGTCGGTGAGCGTATTGGTGAAGTTGACGTGGCGGTCGATGAAGGCCTGGTTGTAGGCCTTGTGCTGGATGATGTAATTGGCGATGAAGTTGGCGATCGCCAGATCGGTCTGCGGGGTGAAGACCATGCCGTTGTCGGCCAGCTCGAAGCAGCGGTGCTCATAGGTGGAGAGCACGTGCACCTCGCAGCCGGGCCGGGTCAGGCGGGTGTCGGTGAGCCGCGACCAGAGGATCGGGTGCATCTCCGCCATGTTGGCGCCCCACAGCACGAAGACGTCGGCGTGCTCCAGGTCGTCGTAGCAGCCCATCGGCTCGTCGATGCCGAAGGCGCGGATGAACGCCCCCACCGCCGAGGCCATGCAGTGGCGGGCGTTGGGGTCGAGGTTGTTGGAGCGGAAACCGGCCTTGATCAGTTTGGAGGCGGCATAGCCCTCCCACACCGTCCACTGGCCGGAACCGAACATCCCCACCGCGGTGGGCCCCTTCGCCTTCAGGGCCTTTTTCCATTGGTCGGCCATCACGTCGAAGGCCTCGTCCCAGGAGACCTCCTCGAACTGGCCGTCCTTGGCATAGCGGCCGTCCCTCTTGCGCAGCAGCGGCTTGGTCAGGCGGTCCTTGCCATAGAGGATCTTGGAGAGGAAGTAGCCCTTGATGCAGTTGAGCCCCTTGTTCACCGGCGCATCGGGGTCCCCCTGGGTGGCCACCACCCGGCCTTCCCGGGTGCCGATCAGCACCGAGCAGCCGGTACCGCAGTAGCGGCAGGGGGCCTTGTCCCAGCGGATGCCGTCGCCGCCGGCGGTCGCCCCGGCCGCGGAGATCCCCGGCAGGGCCACGCCCGCGCTGGCCGCGGCGGCGGCGATGGCCTGGGTCTTGATGAACTCGCGCCTGGTCTGCTTCATGGGGACACCTCCTGCGGAATGGATTCTCGGGTAGCGTGGGGAGGCGCATCGGCGGCCTCGGCGTCGTCGCAGAACTCGTAGATCAGGGCGGAGGAGAGGACACCGTCGATGTTGTGGAACTCCATCAGCGCCTCGCTCACCACCGCCCGCTCCGCGTGCTCGACGGTGACCACCAGGCGTCCCGCGGACTCGCCGTGGACCTCCACCCCCGGGAAGGCCAGCAGCCGCGCCCGCACCCCCTCGGCGGCAGCGAGCCGCGCATGGACCACCACGCTACAGATATTCATGGATTCACCTCGCTCCGCCGGATCGCCACCGCCCCCACCGGGCAGGGGGCGACGCAGGCGCCGCAGCCGCTGCACGCGGCAAGCTCCAGCTGCGGCAGCGCCGCGCCACCCACCACCATGCGAAAAGTGATCGCCCCCTCCGGACAGCGCTCGCCGCAGCTGCGGCAGACCACACCGCGCAAGGCGAGGCAGCGATCGTCGACCACCGCCACCGCCTGCCACGGGAGGCGCTCATCGGAACGGTCGATGACACCGCGGGCGCAGGCAGTCGCGCAGCGATCGCAGAAGGTGCACTCGCCGCGGGAGAAATCGACCTCGGGAAAGCCGCCGCGGCCGGCCTGGAGGATGCCGGCGGGACAGGCGCGCAGACAGTCGCCGCAGCGGGTGCAGCGCTCGATGAAGCGGGGTTCGGCGATCGACCACGGGGGACGGAGGGGAAGCGGGTGACCTTGGAAGTCACCACGAAGAAACTGCGCTCTGCTGATCGAACCACCCATGACCACCGACTGCCCCAACCGCCATTCAACCGATGGCTTTATCGTGGTCAGTCGAGGGCGGAGACGCCTTGATCCCAATCAAACGAGCGGTGGATGGGCGGACGGGAACCCCGGGGGCGGATGGCTTTCCCTCGTC
>NZ_BAAHXB010000210.1:0-3576 GCF_054657215.1 Endothiovibrio diazotrophicus | reverse complement strand
TTGCCGCAGTGATCGTCCGCAACCCCGCTACCGCGTCCTGCTCTCGCGGGGTACCTACATCCCTGTAGGCAAAACAACCCCCTGCCGTTTCCGGTCAGGGGGTGTCATGGGACGAGGAGTACGAAACCAGTGGTCCGGCTTTCCGCCGTTGGAATCATCGGGCTGCGGACCGCACCGCGCCTCTCTGCTGACCCGCCCACGGGCCCTTCCCTTCGCGGGATGCGTGGGCGGCGCGATCCGTTACCACAAGGCTAGTAGGGTTGTTGGCAGCGTCAAGGCTGAGGACCCTCCTTGAGGAGACGGTGGCAGGCGGAAGGAAAGAGGCATACCAACCGAAATCTCTGGTTACGACGCTCTGCTCTCTGGTTACGACGCTCTGCGTCGTAACCCGGGCCCGTGGACGCTCTGCGACCTGTTTCCGGCACGGCCGCTCTCTGCCGACCGCGGCGCCGACGCGGAGCGTCCGGATTCAGCTCCTCTGCCAGCATGAAGGTCGGGTTACCACGCGGAGCGTGGTAACCCGGGGTGCCCTCACCGACCGCCACCCCACGATTTCACTCACAACCCCGCCGCCTTGGCCGCCTCCTCCCACCCCGCCGGCAGGTGGTGGGCGATCCCCTTGTGGCAGTCGATGCAGGTCTGGGTGGGCTCCTTGCCGTCGAGCACCTCCCAGACGTGGGGGTCGTGGCGCTCGGCGCTGCGCTCCTCCTGCTTCTCCAGGTCCATGGAGGCGAAGTCGTGGCAGTTGCGGCACTCCCGCGAGTTGGTGGATTTCATCCGCTGCCACTCGCTCACCGCCAACTCCACGCGATGCTTCTCGAACTTCTCCGGGGTATCGATGGTGCCGAGCATCTTGTGCCACAGCTCGTTGGAGGCCTTGATCTTGCGGATGATCTTGTGCGTCCAGTCCCGCGGCACATGGCAGTCGGGACAGGTGGCGCGCACCCCGGTGCGATTGGACCAGTGGACCGTCTCCTGCAGCTCCTGGTAGACGTTGTCGCGCATCTCATGGCAGGAGATGCAGAACTGCTCCGTATTGGTCAGCTCCAGGCTCCAGTTGAAAGCCCCCCACCCCGCCACACCGATCACCACACCGATCGCCAGTATCCCAAGAACCGACCTGTTCAACTTGCTCATAACCCCACCCCCCCTACATCAAAAACCCAATGATCGAATTTCGCCGCCGCCCCCCATCGAAGGCACGGCGTCCGCCCGTCTCTTGCCCACCAACCGAACCCCACCCGCGAAATTCGATTAGAAGGTGTTCTCGACCAGCGGCGGGGCATCCATCTGCGGCGCGTGGCACTGCTCGCAGAACCAGCGGCGCTTGGAGAGCTCCTTGTGCACCTGGCCGTCGCGATCGAAGAAGTGGGAGTCGCCGATCTTCGGCGCCTTCTCCTTCTCGTAATTGGCCGCACTGTGGCAGCGCAGGCAGGTATTCACCTGCAGGGTGATGCGGTCCTTCCCGATGCCGTGGGGGATCATCGGCGGCTGCAGCTCGAAGGCGCGCCCGAAGCCCCCGGCACGGGTCACCTGCTTCTTCTTGACGATGGCCGAGCCGTCCACCTCCAGCGCCTGCTCGCCGCGCAGCGAGGTGACCTCCTCGGCCGCCGCGCGCCCCTCGCCCAGCACCAGCGTCAGCAGGGCCGCCGCCGCCACACACAGGATCTGTCTCATCTCGCCACCTCCGTCGTTGTCGAATCGCTTTTCTCGTTCACTGCATTGGGAAAGCGCAGACCGAAGCCGAACACCCCCTTCGAACAGATGTCGATGCAGCGGCCGCAGTTGGTGCAGTCGGCGGAGAGGATCACCGGCCCGATGCCCCGCGCCGCGCCCTTCAACGCCGGCTTGATCACCCGGGGCTCGGGGCAGACGGCGAAGCACTCCATGCAGTCGTTGCAGCGCTCGCGCCGATCGGCGCGCACCCGCAGCGGACTCAGCGTGCCGATCAGCCGGTAGGCGGCCCCCATCGGGCAGAGGTGGCTGCACCAGCCCCGTTTCGCCACCAGCAGGTCGAACAGGAAGAGCCCGGCGAGCAGCAGCCCGGCCCCGCCCCACAGAGCCCCGGCGCCGAAGATCAACGTGCGGTGGAACATCGACACCGGATTGAGCATCTCGTAGGCGAGCGAGCCGGTGGCCGCCGCCACGGCGAGCACCATCGCCAGCATCCAGTAGCGGGTGTTGCGCGACAGCCGCGCCCCGCCGCGCACCCCCGAGCGCTCGCGCAGCCAGTGGGCGCCGTCGGTGAGCAGGTTCACCGGACAGACCCAGGCGCAGTAGACCCGCCCGCCGACCAGCGCGTAGAACCCGGTGACCAGCGCCACACCGGTGATCGCCGTCGAAAGCGGCGTCAGGAACCCGCCCGCGAGCAGTTGCGCGAAGAGCAGCGGGTCGGTCATCGGCACCCGCTCCAGCAGCAGGCTGGAGGAGAGATTGCCCTTGATCAACCAGATCCCCGCCCACGGACCGAGCAGGAACAGCGCGATCACCGCGAGCTGGCTCAGCCGGCGCAGCAGCAGCCAGCGGTGCGCCGCCCACCACCCCTTTTCGGCGACGGCATCCCGCCCGACGAGCGCGAAGGGAACCATCAGCGGAACCCCCGGTTGAGGGTGTCGAGGGGGTTGTCAGAGAACGGTACCTCACCCCCCTCCTCCACCAATCCCTCGCCCTGGTAGTCGTAGCGCGCCCCCTCGGGCAGGTTGAAACGGTGCTCGCGGTCGGGGGCGACCAGGCTGCCGCCGGCCTTCTCCTTCTCCCGCCAGCCGAGCCGGTAGTGCGCGCCGATCGCCCCCTTGACCAGCTGGCGCGGGAACACCTTGATCGCCGCCTCTTCCAGGATGCACGCCTTCTCGCACAGCCCGCAGCCGGTGCAGGCGTCGGAGTGGACCACCGGGATGAACAGCGCGTGGTGCCCGGAGCGGGTGTTGTGCTGGCGATCGAGGGTGATGGCGCGGTCGCGCAGCGGGCAGACGTTGAAACAGACCTCGCAACGCAAGCCCAGGAAGGCGATGCACGACTCGTGGTCGACCACCACCGCCAGGCCCATGCGCGCCCGGTTGATGTCGGTGAGCTGGTGATCCAGCGCCCCGGTGGGACAGGCCGGCACGCAGGGGATGTCTTCGCACATCTCGCAGGGACCGGTGCGGGCGGTGAAGTAGGGAGTGCCGGTCGCCACCCCATCCTCCGGCGCCGCCAGCTTGAGGATCCGGTAGGGGCAGTCGCGCACGCAGAGCCCGCAGCGCACGCAGGCGGAGAGGAAATGCTCCTCCGGCAGCGCCCCCGGCGGGCGGATCGCCCGGGCAGGAAGCGAGTCGGCGCGCGGTGCGTAGAGCCCGATGCCCAATCCCAACAGCCCCGCCCCGCAGGCCGCCCGCGCGCTTTCCGCGAGGAACTGGCGGCGCCCGGCGTTGGCGGGTTGGGAACGGTTGTCGTTGGACTGGGTCATGGGACTGAAAAAGCTCTCCTGGCACCCCGGGTAACTTCTGGTAACACCTGGTTACGACGCTCCGCGCCGTAACCCGCCACCTTGAACGCTCTGCGTTCAATAACGCGGCACCCAACCGAAAGGACCGTGCC
>NZ_BAAHXB010000209.1:0-3598 GCF_054657215.1 Endothiovibrio diazotrophicus | reverse complement strand
TTCCAAAACAGGAAGTTATTCTTTCGCGAGCCCTTAGCGGCGTACGCGCCGCCACTCGATGCGGTGAAGAGGCGGGGGGAGGGTGAGGCTCGCCGGTTCAGCCGCGGCTGTGTTTCTCTTCGACCAGCCGCTCGATGGTCTCGATCACCTTCCAGCTCGCCGCCTCGGCCGACTCGAAGGAGGAGACGATCTCCGCTTGCATCCGTGCGTCGTGGCGCCAGTCCTGGCGCAGGTCGTCGATCGCCTTGTGGATGCTGGAGTGGACGGTGCCGTGGGGTGTGGCGAGGGCGGAGTAGGAGGGCATGCTGCGGAACAGCTCGTAGCCGGCGCCGGCGTCGTACCACTTGCCCAGGCGGCAGTTGTGGTGGTCGACGCTCACCGCCTTGGCCTCGTCGCTGTCCGGGCCGCTGTTGACGCTCATGTAGCCGTTCTGCATGTAGATGATGTGGTCGAGCTTGATCAGGGAGGCGAACATCACGTTGCGCGCCCGCTCCACCAACTGGTTGACCTCCCGGGCCGATTGGGCGAAACGGGAGAAGCCCTGCTCGAACTCCTGCACCGTGGCGGTGGTTTCGCCGGCCATGCCCTTCATCTGCTTCGAGTCGGTGAGCATCTTCGCCACGTCGCCCTTGAATGCCTCGATCACCCCGGCGATGCGCGCGGTGGCCTGCTTGGTGTTCTCGGCCAGCGAGCGCACCTCGTCGGCGACCACGGCGAAGCCGCGCCCCTGCTCGCCGGCACGGGCCGCCTCGATGGCGGCGTTGAGGGCCAGCAGATTGGTCTGCTCGGCCAGGCCGGTGATCAGGGTCATCACCTCGGTGATCTCGTTGCTGTGCTCGTCGAGCCGACCGGCGGCCACGTCGATCTCCTCGATCATCGACATGCTCGACTCCATGGAGTGGATCACCTTGCGGATGGCGCCGCTGTTCTCTCCCGCCTCCCGGCTATTGTTCTCCGCGATCCCCTGGACCTGGCCGAGCTGGTCGTTGACGTGGATCAGGTCCGACTGGTTGTGCTTGAGCTTGTTCAGCAGGTTGGTGGTGTTGAGCTGACCCAGCTTGATCAGGATCTGGGTCTGCTGGGTCTGGGAGCGGTTGTCGACGAGGGCACCGAAGGCCTCGCTGACGTAGGTGACCGATTTGCGGAACTCCCCCTCCAGGCCGTCGAGGTCCATTGCTTGGTTGTGTGCTCCCTCCTGGATGTTTTCGAAGGCGGCGCAAATCTCGCGGAAGGTGAGCTGGACATGGTCGAGCAGCTTGTTGACGTGGGTCGGAATGTCGTTGAGCAGGCAGGGCTGGGGGACGTCGGTGATGCGCTGGTCCAACACCCCCGAGCGAAAATTGCCGAGCACCTCGGTGACCCGCTCGATCAGCAGCGCCTCACGGCGGAAGCGGAAGATCAGGGTGATGAGCAGGCTGGAGGTGGCGAGGGTGGTCACGGCGATCAGCGGGTTGAAACCGTTGCGGATCCAGGTGTAGGCCAGGGTGCCCAGTTGCAGGACGATGAAGACGGAAACGAGGAGGGTGAAGCGGTTGAGGAGCGTCCGGGGTTGCATCGGATTACCTGATAAATTAGTACTTTCAAATATGATGATTGGCAAAAATCGCGAGGAGTCATAGGAAAACTACGCAAGTTCACCATGTTAGTCCTTTTCCTACAAGAGGCAAGGGAACTTCCCCGGGGGCCTGTAGGGAAATGGAATGGTGAAACTGGTATCGGTTTGTGGACGGATTGATGGATTTCATCGAATGAAATGACGAAATCCGCGCCGGGGGAGCGAGTGGCCGGGGGGAGCGGGGTTGGCGAAAAACGTTTTTCTTCGCCTTGCTCAGCCCCGTGCCGCGGTCGGCTGGTCGTCGTTTGTCCGGCCCATCTCCACCCGGGTGAGCAGTACTGCGCCCAGGACCAACAGTCCGGTGACGGCATAGATCGAGCTGCGGGCGTCGCCGGTGGCCGCCGCCACCGCCCCCATCAGCAGCGGTCCGAGGACCACGGCGAATTTGCCGAGCATGTTGTAGAAGCCGAAGAACTCCGCCGCCTGGTGCGGCGGGATCAGCCGGCTGTAGAGGGAGCGTGACAGTGCCTGCACGCCCCCCTGGGCGAGGCCGATGATCACCGCCAGGGTGTAGAACTCCCACGCCGCCTCCATCCGCGCCGCCCACAGGGTGACCCCCACGTAGACCCCGATGCCGGCGATGATCGCCGGCCGGGTGCCGATCCGCTCGCCGAGTCGGCCGTAGGCGAGCGCCGCGGGAAAACCGACGAACTGGGTGATCAGCAGTGCGGTGATCAGGTCCGACGACGCGAAGCCCAGCGACAGGCCGAAATCCACCGCCATGCGGATCACCGTATCCACGCCGTCGATGTAGAGCCAGTAGGCGAGCAGAAAGAGCCACACCGGCTTGAGCCGGCGCAACTGGTGGAAGGTCTCGGCGAACTGGCGCAGGCCGGCGGCCACCGCCGCCGCACCCCCGCTGCCTGCGGCCGGCCGTGGCTCCTCGACGAAACGCAGCAGCGGCAGGGCGAAGAGCAGCCACCAGCCCGCCACCATGACGAACGACAGGCGCACCGCCTCGCCTCCGTCGGCCAGCCCGAACAGTGCCGGTTGCAGCGCCATCGCCACGTTCACCGCGAACAGCAGACCGCCGCCGAGGTAGCCCAGGGAGTAGCCCAAGGCCGAGACGCGGTCCCGTTCTTCCTTCCGCGCCACCGCCACCAACAGCGAGTCGTAGAAGGTGTTGGCCGAGGAGAAGCCGAACACCCCCACGGCATAGAGGGCGGCGGCGGCCAGCCACTCCCCTTCACCGACGAAGTAGAGACCGAGGGTGGGCAGCGTGCCGGTGAGCAGGAAGAAGGCGAGCAACCGCTTCTTCGCCCCGCCGCGGTCGGCGATGGCGCCGAGCAGCGGCGCGCTCAGTGCCACCGCGAGGCCGGCCGCCGAATTGGCCATGCCGAGCCGCCAGGTGGACTCGGTCACCGCCACCCCGGCGCTCCAGAACTCCTTGAAGAAGAGCGGGAAGAAGCCGGCCATCACGGTGGTGGCGAAGGCCGAGTTGGCCCAGTCGTAGAAAGCCCAGGAGAGGGCCTGGCGATCGGGGAGGCGGATCATCGGGAGAGTCCTTGCGGTGACGACAGGTCAAGGGTGAAAGGCAGAAGGTTAAAGGGCCTTCGTTCAGCGTCAACCACTCCTTAGGGCTCGCGAAAGAATAACTTCCTGTTTTGGGGCGTCGAGATGCCCGTCCGGCAAGGCGCGCAAAAGGGCGCATACTCGTTGTATGCAACCCTTTGCGCAACGCCGCCGGGCGGAGTAGATCGGCGTCCCAAAACAGGAAGTTATTCTTTCGCGAGCCCTTACCTGTTGAAGCTCTCCAGCGACATCAATACCGCGTCCTCCGCGTCGCGGCGGGTGATCGCCGTGTAGTCGGCGTTCTCCACCACCCCGTCGATCACCTGTTTCAGGTTGTTGCGGGCGTCGGTGAAGCGATGTGTCTGCATTGGGGGGTTCCTGTCTCGTTACCTGTACAGGTGTAGTCTCCCCGGGTCGCCCCTTTTACCGCCGATCGGTCGGGTGATTCTCCAAATTCCCCACGAGTGTTAG
>NZ_BAAHXB010000208.1:0-3600 GCF_054657215.1 Endothiovibrio diazotrophicus | reverse complement strand
GAACAGGCTCTGCCCGGTCATCGCCGAATACTGCACCCGCTCCTCTTCCGGCATTAGGTCCAGGATGGCCTCCATCAACGAGGACTTGCCGGCGGCGCTGGTGCTCTGGATGATCACCGCGAGCGGCTTGTCGAGCTTGCGCGAGACGCAGGAGAGATAGCCGATCAGCTTGTTGGTCTCCTCACCCACCACGCCGCAACGGTCGAAGTCCTCGAGGATGCGCTGCATCAGGTCGGGAGCGCGGAGCAGCGCCAGGGCCTCTTCCTCGGCTACCGCGTCGAGGGCCGTGGAGTCTTCGCCACCCTTCAGGGTCTGTTTGATCTGCTGCTCCTGCAGAGCCTCGCACTTCAGCAGCACCTTGCCGAGGTCGCGCTTTATCACCTCCTCCTTCACCGCCAGCTCGAACGCCGCCTGCTTGATGAACAGGCCACGGCTTTTGGCGGCGTAGAGGTCAAAGGTGTCGACGTGCAACGCATCAGCGCAGGAGACCAGCACGTTGACCTTGAGCTGGTTGATGCTGAGGTTCTTGTCGAGGCCGCGGATGCGGTAGCGGCGGTCGCCGAGCGAAATGATTACCTCGCCATCTGACACCTCGGCCTCGATCTCCGCCTTGGGGGCTTCGGGCGAAACGCTGGCGGGGAGGGGATTGGCCGGCTCTGGATGGACCGGCGGCGCTGGTTGCTCTTCCGGGATGACTGAGGCGGCTAAAGAGGGAGGTGACGTTTCTGCTTTAGCCGCTTCTTCCTCCACCGCCGGCACCGATTCCCTTTTCGGAGCTTGCCCCTTCCCCAGCCACACCGCCGAGCGGATCGCCACGCCCAGACTCTTGCCGGCGGGTTTCACTTGGCAGGCGTATTCGTTGGCGTCCATCCCCTTGGGGAAGTGGATGCGGTAGGCGTCGATCCCTTCGCGGGTCAGCTTCTTTGCCAGCTCGGCGGCGGCCTTCTCGCCCGCCTCGTCCCGGTCGTAGGCGATCAGCACCCGCTCGGTGCCGTGGTGCTTGAGCGCGGCCAGCAGCTCATCGGTGAAGCCGTTGACGCCGTAGCTGGTAGTGACGTTGCGGAAACCGGCCGCCCAAAACGTCAGGGCGTCAATCAGCGATTCGCAGAGGATGACTTCCCGGCTCTCGGCCAGCGCCTCGGCGTTGAATATGCCCCGGTGCGGGCCGGGCAGATAGAGGTGGTAGGCGGTGCCCTTGCGGAGATTGTCGCGCAGCTTTCGGCCGTAGACCTCGAGCACCTGTCCATCGTTGATGACCGGGACCACCAGCGAGCCGTTGAAGTGCTCATGGCCGCTCTTGCGCAGGACGCCGAGGGCCTGCAAGCGCCCGCGGATCTCGGCGCCGGCCTTGCGGTTCTTCTCGGGCAGGCGATAGGCCAGGGTGCGGTTGGCGACCCCCAGCTTGAAGTGCTCGATCAGCTCGGGGTGGTTGAGGCCGCGCCGCTCCAGGTACTCCAGCGCCTCCGGCGTCTGCTTCAGGGTCTGGTGGTAGTAGTCCACCACCTGCGCCAACAGTGCTTGGTCCTCGGCGCCGGCATCGAGCGGGGAATCCAGTTGGGGGACGGTGGTCCGCTTGACGGGGTGAGCGGCTAAAGAGGAGAACTCGCCAGTCCTCAGCAGCTCCACGGCGTGGCGGAAACTCACCCCCTGGCGCTTCATCACCCACTGGATGACGTCGCCCCCTTCGCCGCAGGCCCCCAGGCAGTGCCAGAGGTTCTTCTCGGGCGAGACCACCAGCGACGGCTCCCGGTCGTCGTGGAAGGGGCATAGCCCGAGATAGTCCTTGCCGTGCTTCTTCAGGGTGACGCCCTGGCTCTCCACCAGACGGACGAGGGATACCTCTTGCTTGAGGCGTTCGATTTCCCGTTCCGGTATGCGTGCCATGGCGATATCCCCTTAGAGTCCTGTCAACGATCATTTTAGATATTTTTAGCATATCATGTATAATCCCTTCAACCGATCATTTCAGAACGGGGGATTACCATCATGTCAGGTCCACTATTCCTGGTGCTTGATATGAACTTCTCGGAGCGCGTGGCTCGGCTGCGCAAAGACAAGGGCTGGACACAGCAGACGCTGGCCGAGCAGGTCGGTGTGCGCGTGCTCCAGATTCGCCGCTACGAGAACGGCTCTTCACAGCCCACGCTGGAGGTGATCAAGAAACTGGCCGTAGCGCTGGGGGTCACCGCCGACGAGCTGATCTTCGAGACCGACGAACGCGGCCCGACCGATGAGTTCCGGTTGCAGTTCGAGGCGCTACAGAGTTTTGACGAGGAGGAACGCAAGATCGCCAAGGCAGTGCTTGAGAGCCTGATTCTCAAGCACAACGCCAAAAGGGCTTTTCGGGATGAATTGAAGACGGATTGAAGCGCCGACCGGAAGGGGGGCCACCCTTCCGGTCAGCTGACCACAACCCAACTGAAGAGGAGTTGCGTCATGGCTGATGACGATTCTACGGGCAACGTGCGCCCGGTGAGAAATCCCCTGGAGCGCCGGCTGACCGTCGGCACGCTGTTCTACGAGAATCCGCCGCGGCGGGCCGATCCGCCGGGGGCGCAGGGTCGGGCGCGGCGGGTGCCGTGGTTGCAGATGAAGGGGCAGTGGCTCGCCGCCGCCGGCTTCGAGGCGCGCACGGCGGTGAAGGTGCGGGTCATGCGTGGGTGTCTGGTGGTGACCGTCGCCGAGGAGGATTGAGGCGCAAAACAAAGCCCCGCCCGGTCGGTGGCCGGGCGGGGCTTTTGTTATTGGCCACTTTACTTGTCGCGCCTTATCTCATTGACTGAAACTATATATTTGAAATCGTCTACTTCTTTTGAATTCCAGAAGTTTGTGAATTTAAATATTCTTGCTTTCTTGTAAGTGATTGTTAGTTCTTTGGGGGCATTCCACTTGACGGCTATTCCGTCAACCTTGTCCGCAATAAATATCGCATCGCTATCATTATGTTTTTCGCCAATCTTCTCTATGTAAATCTGATATGAATAACTTGTGGTTGCACCGCAGTTTTTTCTCGATATCACAGCATCTACTACTTTGTCAGGTGAGGCTGCTCGCAAAACTTCCTGTTCTTCACACAGGCCGCCCTTTCCACAGCCGGAGAGTCCTGCAAGAAATAGAAGTACAAGCCAGTAATTGCCCGAGTTCAATTTCTAAGGCCCCGCAGAGCCGTTAGGGCAGTTCATTGGATTGAATAGCCCGTTCTCGTAATCTCTGATCCCTTCATTAATCCAGAGCTGGTCCGCAGGGTCATCGCCAAAGTTTGATGGAGGCCAATCCCACCAATTACCCCATTGAGGCCGGCTAGTTCCCGCTTGCTGCTGAGCCCAGCCGGCTCCTCTATTAGGTATGTTCCCCGGAATTCCGACAGCTCTTGCTGTCGCTCCAAAATTGTAATTACCAAATTGCTCGTATTGTCTTCCCTGTTGTTTGTAGTCCCACTTTCCACCATTTCTAACAGCGTTATACCACTGGCTATACGACATGTTCCTGGCGTCTTGAACGTTTTGTGAAACGCTCGCGCCTGCCGGTATGTTGCTCGGCGGGACAAGTCCAAGTGGATCGATAAGGTTGAGCGGGTCGTTTAGTACATAGGAGTAAAGA
>NZ_BAAHXB010000207.1:0-3634 GCF_054657215.1 Endothiovibrio diazotrophicus | reverse complement strand
GCGAAGGGGAGCGAAGGCACTATCATAACGAGGCGCAGCAGTTCTTCTACGTGCTGTCGGGGGTGGCCCGACTGGAAATCTTGGGAGAGGTATATGAGATCCAGGCGGGTAGCGGTGTCCATGTCCCCGCCAAGGTGCCGCACCAGCTGATGAACAACGGCGCAGAGGAGTTGCGTTTCCTGGTGATATCGCAACCCAAGAGTCACGGCGACCGGGTAGAGGTTTGAAGGGGCATCCCGCATTGATGCGGGAAAATCGACCAGAGGTTCCCCGGGGCGCCGTAGATTCCATTTTGATCTGTCGTGCTGAATTTTTTTAACATACGGAAAATACTACGTTTTTTCTTGGTTGGAGAATAGGCGTCGTGGAGTGTTATGCTGCCGAAAGTTACTTTATTCGGGAGTGTTGAAGGAGTGAAATTGGACAATAAATGGGTTTCTATTTCGGCGCTCGTGATTTCATTTGTGGCGCTCTTTTCTTCGATAAGAAGTTGCTCTATTGCCGAAAATGCCTTTCAGCTTCAAGCCGAGAAAAATGAAGCATCTAAACGCACTGCGTGGGTCGGGAAATATGATGAGGCGTCAAAAACAATATCAATTAAGCCTTCAAATCCGAAAGTTGTGTTGCTTCGGGCGAAAGCTTTTTACCCTGACGTCATTTCAAAACAAGAGTGGCCAATTGAAGCTCCAGAATATAAATTACACCTGACTTCGCCAGTGGTAAATATACAAAAAGCTGTTGATGATAGGGTCAAGAAGAGAAAGGGCTACGTTATCCTTCTGGATGATTCGAGAATTCCAATTGTAATAGAGGCATACTACACGATAGATGGTGAGTTATTTATGGAAAAGTCATTATATTCAATTGAATATCAGGCAATTATCCGCGATGAGGAGTGGAAACCTCCATATGTAAAAATTAATGCCCTGCTCTTCAATCAACGTTTGCCAGCAGAAACAGATTCAAAGGCGTACATAAATGCTATTTGGCAACCAAGAGCACTTAGCAAATAGCTCCAGCGGACGCGCCAAAGGCGCGCGCCGCTAAGCTTGGCGTTGGGCGTTGGAAAATGGGTCTGAGGGATCGTCATGCATAAACGAATTGCATTCGTAAAAACGGGATGGTCTGACCACTATGAAGGTGGTCCAGTATTAGGGCGACATGCCCACGTACAGGAATATGACGAAGCACATGAACGATTTAACTTTCTTAAGAACTCAGACGGACGGTACTACGGTTACTTACCTCCGATTGGGAAAAAGGAGCGTCCACCACAACCAAAAGAAAAAGAAAACTGGCTGCTTGTGTTTGTATCCGCCAGAAATGGAAGCGGGCCATTAACAGTCGTTGGTTGGTATGAGCATGCAATTTTTCATGAGGAGTACCTTGAGCGGCCTGAATACTCGGAACTTGAAGGTTTCGAGCTTGACGTTCATGGTGGAGAGTACGGCTATTGCTTAAGTGCAGACGCGGCTCATCTGATTCCGACTAGTAGCCGTAAAGAAACTGTCTCAGGCGACCATTTTAAGAGAACACCGGTTCTGTACGTGCGAGGAAACGGAAAAGACGATGAGTGGAGAAATGAATTGGCCGAATTCGCAGAGTCATTGGTTGCCAAAAAGAAAGCCGTAGAATCACGCCCTCCAAAACTCTCATTTCCCGACCCAAAAAAGAGAAAGCTCGTTGAGGAAGCAGCTATTAAGGCAGCAATGAAGTTTCTGAATAAGGAACATCGGGTAGTAGACCGCCAAAAGCACAATTGTGGTTATGACCTATTAGCGAGTCATCGCAAAACGAGCGAAGAATTTCACGTAGAGGTAAAAGGAACGAGTGGCCCAGAAATGCACTTTTACATGACTAGGAACGAATTCAGGTACATGTCGACGCCTCAATGGCGGCTAATCATGGTATGTGACGCCTTGGGGAAAGCAAACGTAACGCTGATGACTGCTGCGGAAGTGCGTAAGGCATTCAATATGGAGTCTTTCGCATGGGAGGCGGTTGCAAAGTGATGCGGGCGTTATGAAGCTATGCCCGCCCAACGAATAAGGTTCTGATTAGAAATGATTAATAATTCATTTGAAAAGAAACAGCTCGAGTTTTCGCACGTACAGTCCCAGGGTTGTACTCCATTCGATGACCAGCGATTAATTCAGCGCTTCTTTTTGTTTTTTGCCAGCTTCGCCCCTCTCCGAAATCGAAACGCTTATTCCCGCGTCCGCTGCTGAATCGCCGCCGGCCCGGTCAGGATCAGCTTGATCAACTCCGGCTGCCGACTGGTGCCGGTCTTACGGAACACCTGTTTCAGCTGCGTGCGCAAGGTATGGGGGCTGAGGTGGGTCCGTTCGGCGACGGCGTCGAGGGTCAGGCCGCGAGTGAGCAGGGCGACCAGTCGCGCCTCGGCGGGGGTGAGGCCGTAGAGGGCGGTGAGGGTCTCGGCGGCGACCGGCGGCGGGGCGTGGGGGTCGCTGAGGAAGAGGGCGGTGCCGCCGCCGTGGCCGAGGTCGCTGACCAGTACCGCCAGCGGGTGGCGTTCGCCGCCGCCGAGCAGCAGTGCGCTGCCCTGGTCGTCCAGCTCGCCCCGGCGGACGGCGCCGATCAGGGCGCCGAGCAGGCGGCTCTGGGCGGCCTCCATCACCCGCAGGCGGCGGTCGCGTCCGATGCGCAGCGGGGCGAGATCGTCGTCGTCCAGGGCGTCCAGCCGGTAGGTCGGCGCTACTGCGCCGACGCAAACGGAGGCAGCGAGGCGAAGGCTGCGATGTCCCTTCAGAATCCGCGATCGGGTTTTCCGTCAGAGCCCACCGCGAGTCCGGACTCCACCGCCCCGATCTCCTCCACGGAGAGTCCGGTGGCCTCCGCGACCGCCTCGGTCGCCATCCCCTTCGCCAACAGCGCCACGGCGACCTTGCGAACGCCTTCCGCAAACCCCCGTTCCCTGCCTTCTGTTAGGCCCTGCTCTTTGCCCTCCGCCAAGCCTTGCTCCTTGCCTTCGGTTCGACCGCGTTCCAGACCTTCCGATAAGCCGCGCTCCCTGCCCTCGGCCGTTCCCATTTCCCGCCCGCTTTCCCACTGCGCCGTCGCTACCCGCCGGCCCCAATCCTCCATCGCCGCCCGATCCTCCACCTCCGGCAACGGCGGCAACTCCGGCGCCTCCCCATCCTCCGGCACCGCAGGCAACTCCCCCACCGCCTCCGCGCCGCAGAACGACGCCAGCTTCTCCCGACACGCAAGCAACACCCGCTCCGCCAGATCCAGCACCTGTGCCCGCAGCACCGTCAGCTCCTCCTCGCTGATCCGGTAGCTCTTGGAATAGCGCGCATCGATATAGGCCCGCTTCAGCAGATCGAAGCGCGCCTTGTCCGCCTCCTCCCCGCGGGGCAGGGCGTCGAGCAGTGCCTCGTGCATACTCTCCCCCACCTCCGCCAGCTTGCTCAGGTTATGGGCCTTGTGTTTGTATCCACTGTATATAAGTGTAAGAGCGTGATAGAAGCGCTCCACCGACTGGTGGAGCATGAAGGCCGCGGGCGCGTTCTTCCCCTGGGCCATGTAGTAGCCCGAGCCCCGCCAGAAGTCGCTGGCGCTGTTGAACCAATAGTGGAAGTTGTGCAGCCCTCGCCCCAGCCGCTCCTCCGGC
>NZ_BAAHXB010000206.1:0-3663 GCF_054657215.1 Endothiovibrio diazotrophicus | reverse complement strand
TGGGGTAGGAACACTAGGGTCAGGTCTTTCTCTTTGCCTTTTCTGCTCGATTGATAATGCGGCTGATATAAATCTCATCGCGCCCATTTCCTCGAGTGGTTACATGGTAAAGGGCGCCTGCGAATTCAATTCGTAGTGGTCTGGCCATGAGGCCACATCATCTGGAATTGCGCTGATAGGCAAGAAGAAAGACCTGATCCCCGTCGTTCGTAACCCCGTCGTTCGCGGTGACGGGCGCCCCTACGCCGGAGAGGGCGTGATCACTTACTGTATGCGTACCAAGTGACGGACGGGACCATCGATTAGCTGTGCATTTGGATCGAGAGAGACTGTGGCCTCTCCCGGTTCTTGTATATTCATAACCAGTCCTACAGTTAGTCCCATGTAGGGCTCGGTGCGGTTCGGGTCTCCAATATGGGTCAATATCAGCGAACCTTCTGAATCTTCTTGGCCGAAGTAGCTGCCATCTAGCTCGGAAAAATAAGCCACCATTCCCAAATCTATAAACACGTAACCTGACTCAATTTTATGAATGGAATAATAGCTCCCGCCATCATCTATCCATAATCCAATATATGAATCTGGTTCGGACGCCTCTATTGACTGTGAGACGAAAAGCACGACCAACATGACAGTTAGGAGTTTTCGAAAGATTCTGTGCTTGTCCATTTTGGTGTTCTCCTTCGCAAGGAATGGGCGACGCCATGATCTGACGTCACCCGTGACTTCTTACGCCAATCTACTGGATAGTATGATTTGCGACATCGGACCTTGTCTCCTCTATAAAATCCTGAAATCCAATATCTTGACCAAACGGAGTTGTCCATTCATTCCCAACTCTTACAACAGCACGACTCCCAATGCTCTTAACGATATGATAATTGCTCAACACTCCGAATGTTTCGTTGTCTGGGTTGTAGGCAAGAAAGAACACGAAGTCGCCGTTCCGCTCAGATGTCGCTTGTGCTCGGAATGGTCTTTCAGGGGTTTCGTATTTTCGGTATGTGACAGTATCTCCTTCATGAACTATGTTACTCCCCTTTATGACTTTGTCTACGACAATCCCATACTCAGTCATTGGGATTCCATAAATAGAAGCTTCATCTTCCGAAAGCCCATAATCCCTCATTAACGACTCTTTGGTTCTGTTGTATCCGTAAAATATTGTTTGCCCTAGGATTTCGCCATAGTGCCCCCTGACTATAATGCTAGATGACGCAGAAAGATCGCTTATCGACTGAGGCTGTGGAACTGCCGGGGTGGCAGTGTCCAGTAAGGGGCGATATTGTGATTCTCCATCCGAAGCGCTTGCGGAGAGGGAGGAAAATATTGCGATCAAGGCGGCCGCCTGAAATGTGAGAGTTTTTTTCATGATTCAATCCTCTGATTCTTCAATACCAAGCGTTTATACCTTCAATTTCGCAGCTCAAAAGATGGGTTGCTGTTGAAGTGATTGATGGATACATGATGGCGGTTGACAGTGTATTGTTGTGAGCCAATCCGACGACATGCCCCATTTCATGAGGCATTGTGTGACCATAAGCAAACACTGATAGCAAGGAAAGGTTGAAGTAAATAGATGCTCGATTAGCTTTTTTTGTGGTTGTATTGCAATTCCCGGTTATCATTCCATTCCAGTCTGCGCATGCGGTAGAACCCCAATAGGGAATCGTTACAGCCGACCATGGAGTGGCTCCGTAATTACCGTCAACCCACCTGATTTCTCCTTCTCCATTTGGCCCTGAACCAGCGGCAAGATCGGTATTTAAAGTGTACTCATCTCCGACGGATTGAAGGAGTCCGCTAAGAGTCTGATCAAAAAGTGCGTTAGTGTAATATCCGAGATTGGACCACCATCTAAAACCAAGATCCTCCACGCATGGTGTTGACAGCGCCGGCATCGAAAGTGCCTCACACATGAGTCCTACTAACAAGATTTTCTTTTTCATTGCTTCCTTACTCTTGATAAATTTATGTTGAGATATGCCCGTTCCAACGGGCACAGTCCACTTTAAATGAATGGTAAATGTATGTAAATAATCACATTTCTCAAGACTGTGTAAGAAATGTACTACGTATTTTCAGGATATTTCTCTTGATGCGTTGCTCAAAACAAGTAAAAATTCACCCGCAGAGCGGGTGGTTTAGGGTTAGCCCCCAGAGGGGGCATGTATGCCTTGCCCCCTGAGGAGGCAAGGCTGTCGTCCCCGTGGTCTTTGCTAGCGGCCCTTAGAAATCCAAGGGACGCTGCTCCATCTCACGCTCTTTCTGCTCTTGGTACCGCACGTACGCGCGGATCTTCTCCGCATCCAGTCCTACCGTATCCACGCAGTACCCGCGAGCCCAGAAGTGATTCCCCCAGTAGGGACGCCTCTTCAACTCCTTGAATTTGTTGAATACCCGGATCGCCGTCCGTCCTTTCAGCATCCCTACCAAGTCGGATACCGCAATCTTCGGCGGCACCATGATCAGCAAATGCACATGATCGACCTGGACGTTCAACTCAACCACCTCTGCCTTCTTCCTCTCGGCAAAGGCGCGGATACACCTCTCCACCTCGGACGCCACCTTCCCCGTCAGCACCCGGTATCGGTATTTCGGCACCCAGACCATATGGTACTGACAGGAACACTAGTAGGGTCAGGTCTTTCTCTTTGCCTTTTCTCCTCGATTGATAATGCGGCTGATATAAATCTCCTCGCACCCATTTCCTCGATAGGTTACATGGTAAGGCCATGGGGTCACACTACCTGGAACTACGTTGATAGGCAATAAGAAAGACCTGACCCCGTAATCTGGGCGGTCGTGTTTCAGGCTGGCGTCGAATTCGTCTTTGAAGCGGTAGCCGGGGCTGCCGGTGCCGGTGCCGGGGCTAAGGGCTAAGAGGTCAGGTCTTTCCTTTTGCATCTCAACTTTAATGAACGTAATCGGGACATCCACCGTAAATCGGGAGCTTTACAGCCGGATTTCGGTAATCCAGGCCACAAGAAAGAAGGGCGGCGCGTCTCGTACCTCGGAACCGCCTACGCTCTCCCCTGTTTGACTAGCCCCGCCACCACGCCCCGTGTCCAACTCTCTCCGCCTCAGCCTTCACACCCCGACATGATGCGCATATTATTTGCGCATCCACCTTGAGGAGAGGATTCGATGCATCTGTCCGACTACGACCACGCGGCCCCGAAGAAGGCCGCCAACCTCAGCGTCAACAGCGATCTTCTGAACCAGGCCAAGGCTCTCCAGATCAACCTTTCTCAGACCCTGGAACAGGCGCTGGCTGAACGGGTGCGTGATGAGAAGGCACGTCGCTGGCTGGATGAGAACCGGGAGGCGATGGCGGCGTACAACCGCAGGGTCGAGGAGGACGGGGTCTTCAGCGATGGTCTTCGGCGATTCTGATGGCTCAGTTCGACGTCTATCGCAACACCGATCCCGCTTCCGCAGAGGCGGTACCCTATCTGCTGGATCTTCAGAACGACCTGCTCGATCCCCTCGGCACCCGCGTCGTCGCACCGCTGATCGCGGCCGGGCGGGCGGGTCTTCCAATCTCCAGGCTGACTCCGGTCCTGGAGATCGAGGGGCGCCTCCTGCTGCTCTCCATCCCCGAACTGGCTGGCATCCCGACCCGACGGCTCGGCCCTCGCGCCGGTTCCCTCGACGGACACC
>NZ_BAAHXB010000205.1:0-3814 GCF_054657215.1 Endothiovibrio diazotrophicus | reverse complement strand
AAAATCGCCGACATCCTCCAAGCTCGCGGACAGCTCGACGACGCGCTGCGCATCAATGAAGAGCGGCTTCCTGTCTTCGAGCACCTGGGAGACCCGATTGGCAAAGCCCATGTCTTCTACTCGATGGCCCAAATCGAGCTGGATCGAAAGCAGTACCCGGAAGCAACCTCCCATCTCGCGGAGGCCTTTCAACTGGTCTCCCAAGTGGGTTACCTGGACGGCGTCGTCGGCGTCGGCCTCCTATTGGGCCAACTCCTCTGCGCCGGAGGCATGAGAAAGGAAGGCCATCATGTCCTCATCCAAGTCCGCGACGGCAAGCACAAAATGGGGCAGGACACTTCAGACGTAGAAGCGCTGCTGGAACAGTGTCCCCCCGAGGAGTAACCCCACCCGTTGCCCCCCCACCCCGATTCTCCTATCCTGTCCCGCCACTGCCGGCCGCTACCGCGCGCCGGCCCGATCAGCGTCAGCCATTCCCCCGACCATGCCCTCAAACCTCCCTCCCGCCGCGCGGATCGAGGCGCTGCGCGAGCAGCTCCGTCACCACAACTACCGCTACTACGTCCTCGACGACCCGGAGGTCCCCGACGCCGAGTACGACCGCCTGTTCCGCGAGCTGCAGGCCCTCGAAGCCGAACACCCGGAACTGGTCACCGCCGACTCCCCCACCCAGCGGGTCGGCGCCGCGCCGCTGGAGGCGTTCGACGGCGTTCGTCATGAGCTGCCGATGCTCTCGCTGGACAACGCCTTCGAGCCGGAGGCGGTGCGCGAGTTCGAGCGGCGCATCCAGGATCGGATCGGGGAGCGCATCCAACCCAGCGGGGAGATCGCCTACACCGCCGAGCCGAAGCTGGACGGGCTGGCGATCAGCCTGCTCTATGAAGAGGGGGTGCTGGTGCGCGCCGCCACCCGCGGTGACGGCACCACCGGCGAGGACGTCACCCAGAACGTGCGCACCATCCAGGCGGTGCCGCTCAGGCTGCTCGGCGACGGCTGGCCGCGGCGGCTGGAGGTGCGCGGCGAGGTGTTCATGACCAAGGCGGGCTTCGAGGCGCTCAACGAGCGGGCGCGGGCCAATGATGAGAAGACCTTCGCCAACCCGCGCAACGCCGCCGCCGGCTCGCTGCGCCAGCTCGACCCGAAGGTCACCGCCACCCGGCCGCTGACCCTGTACTGCTACGGCTTCGGCATCGTCGAAGGCGGCGAGCTGGGCGATACCCACAGTGCCAACCTGGAGCGGCTGAAGGGGTGGGGCCTGCCGGTCTGTCCGGAGCTGAAGGTGGTCGCGGGCAGTGCCGGCTGTCTCGACTACTACCGGGCGATCGGCGAGCGGCGCGATAGCCTCCCCTACGAGATCGACGGGGTGGTCTACAAGGTGGACCGCCTCGATCTGCAACGGGCGCTGGGCTTCGTCGCCCGCGCGCCGCGCTGGGCCATCGCCCACAAGTTCCCCGCCCAGGAGGAGCTCACCGTGGTCCGCGCCATCGAGGTGCAGGTGGGGCGCAGCGGCGCGCTCACCCCGGTGGCGCGGCTGGAACCGGTGGCGGTGGGCGGGGTCACCGTCACCAACGCCACCCTGCACAACGCCGACGAGCTGGCGCGCAAGGACGTCCGCGTCGGCGACACGGTGAGCGTGCGCCGCGCCGGCGACGTGATCCCCGAGGTGGTGGGGGTGCTCCTCGACCGCCGCCCGGCGGGGACCGCGCCCTACCGCTTCCCCGACCACTGTCCGATCTGCGGCTCGGCGGCGGTGAAGCCCGAGGGGGAGGCGGCGACCCGCTGCACCGGCGGCCTTTCCTGCCCGGCCCAGCGCAAGAACGCGATCAAGCACTTCGCCTCGCGCCGCGCCATGGACATCGAGGGGCTGGGCGACAAGCTGGTGGAGCAGTTGGTCGACGAGGGGCTGATCGAAAGCGCCGCCGACCTCTACGACCTGCACGAGAAGCGCGAGGCGCTGATCGCCCTGGAGCGGATGGCGGAGAAGTCCGCCGACAACCTGATCGAGGCCCTGGAGAAGAGCAAGCGGCGCCCCTTCGCCCGGGTGGTCTTCGCGCTGGGCATCCCCGGCATCGGCGAGGAGATGGCCCGGGTGCTCGCCGGCCACTTCCGTTCGATGGCGGCGCTGCGTGAAGCGCGGGTCACCGACTTCGTCGAGAGCGGCGGCATCAAGGGGATCGGCCGCAAGGGGGCCGAGGGGCTGGTCGCCCACCTGGAGGAGAATCCCGAACTCACCTACGACGGAGAGCACTTCGCCGCCTTCCTCGCCGACCTGAAGATCCGCGGCATCAACCGCCGCACCGCGGCGGCGATCGTCGAGCGCTATCCGGATCTGGCTACGCTACGCGGGGTGAGCGCCGACGAGCTGGAGAACGCCAAGCGGATCAAGGTACCGGGTTTCGCCGAGATCAGCGCCGGCAACGTGGTCACCTTCTTCCACCAGGCGCACAACATCGAGGTGATCGACCGGCTGGCCGCCGCCGGGGTGCGCATGGAGGAGGAGCCGGCCCCCGCCGCCGAGCCAGCCGCGGAGGCGGAGTCGCTGGCCGGCAAGACCTTCGTCCTCACCGGCACCCTGTCGCGGATGGGGCGCAGTGAGGCGAAGGCCAAACTCCAGGCCCTCGGCGCCAAGGTGACCGGCTCGGTGTCGCAGAAGACCGACGCGGTGATCGCCGGGACGGACGCCGGCTCGAAGCTGGCCAAGGCGCAGGAGCTGGGGATCGCGGTGCTCGACGAGGAGGCGCTGCTCCGCCTGCTCGGCGACGCGGCGGAGTGAACCTCAACCCGCGCGATCCATCCGCGCCGGGCGACCCACACCCCGCCGGCGGGGTCGCGCCGGATCTTGGCGAACGTCGGGGATTGGGGTTCCATGAAGGAGAGGTCGGTGGTCGTCTCCTCCCCCTCCCCGCGGCGATGAACCCGGGAGCCGGAGTCGATCCACCAGCCGCCGCCGTTGCCGTCGGGCACCCGTCCGTCAAAAAGGAAATCCCGCTCCTCCCACCGCCCTTCGGCGTCACGCCGGCCGGCACCGCCGGCATCGACGACGACGATCCCGCCCGAGGCGTCGGCATACAGCGGATCGGCTCCTTGATAACCGCGGGTATCCCGCGGAATCGGCACCCGCTCTCAGGCGCCGGCGGGGAGCCGCCGGGAGAGGTGATTCTCCCGGTCGGCGCTGTACCGGAAGTAGGTCGCCCAATCGGCGAACGCGGCGGAGGTAAAGGAGAGAAGAAGGAGGATCAGCGCCGAACCGGGCAGCGGAAGGGAGGAGCGGTGGTGCTTGATGTTCGAGGCGTTCATCGAAATCCATTTTCTTACGTGACGTAAGGGAACGACGATAGCGCCACCTCGAACGGCGGGTCAAAACGTCGCGACCGGCGCGCTCATTCCGGGGATGAGTGGTCTAGCCGCCACACCGACACCCCGGCTTCCGCCAATGCCGCTTCCGGTACCGCATCCTCCGTACCGGCCACCACGGTCGACGGCCGTAGCACCTCATCGCAGACCAGTAGCGGCGCCGTTCCCTCGGCGATGCGTTCGGAATCGGCAACGAGGAAGCGCGCATAGGGCACGTCGCACAGCACGAGCTGCCCCGGCCAGCGCTCCTGCGCCTGGCGCAGCGCCTCCGTCTGCCATCCATTCAATGGCGAAACCGCGCGGTATTGCACCGCCAGCAGCGCCGACGGATCCGCCCCGCCCCGTCGTCGTCTCAACCCGGCGAGCAGGTTGAGAAAGAGCCCGAGGAAGGCCAGCGCCACGGCGATCAACAGCGCCCAGAACAGAAGTTTCATCTCTGATCTCCCCTGTAGGAGCGGCC
>NZ_BAAHXB010000204.1:0-3902 GCF_054657215.1 Endothiovibrio diazotrophicus | reverse complement strand
GCGGAGCGCCTCACCTTCTACGGCATGCGTGAGTTGTGGATTCGCGACGACAACGGCTACATCATCACCCTGGCGGAGAAGGTCGCCAAGGAGTGAATGATGGAAAAGATCGATCTGAAGAAGAGCCACAAAGCGCTCTACCGCCCCTCCGCGGGCAAGGTGGCGGCGGTGGAGGTACCGGAGTTCGCCTTCCTGATGATCGACGGCGAGGGTGACCCGGAGACCTCGCCGCGCTTCGCCGAGGCGGCCGAGGCGCTCTTCTCGGTCTCCTACACCGCCAAGTTCGCGGTCAAGCGCGGTACGCAGGGCATCGACTATGCGGTGATGCCGCTGGAAGGGCTGTGGTGGGCCGACGACATGGAGGCCTTCGTCGAGGGGCGGCGCAACGAGTGGCGCTGGACGCTGATGATCGCCCAGCCCGACTTCGTCGCCGCCGAGACGATCAGCGCGGCGATCGAGACGGTGGCGAAGAAAAAAGGGCTGCCCGCCCTCCCCCGGCTGCGCCTGGAGCGCTTCGCCGAGGGGAGCTGCGCCCAGACCCTGCACGTCGGGCCGTTCAGCGAGGAGGGGCCGGCGATCGAGCGGCTCCATCAATTCATCGCCGAGCAAGGTGCCGAGCGCCGCGGCAAGCACCACGAGATCTACCTCAGTGACACCCGCCGCACCGCCCCTGAGCGCTGGAAGACGGTGCTCCGCCAACCCTTCCGGTAGTTGCCGGACGGGCCGGACGATCACCGCACCCTCCCCCGCCCACCGCATCCTTGCCGCTGCCGGTCCCTCCGGCCGGCCGGGCGGCACTCCGCAGGAAGGCGCCACGGGTTAATTATTTTCGTCGACTTTGTAAGCAATATCTTACGATACGGCGATCCGATTACTTATAATTACAACTCCTGTGCGGAACCTCCTTCCACCCCGGCGTTTCCAGCGGGCAGGCCACGGTGGAGCCCTCTCCGGAATGCGGATCAGGTGATCGGGACGGCGGTGACGCGCCCCCCTCCCGTCGCCCGGCAGAGCCCCTCCCCGCGGGGCGACACCCCGGGGACAGGTCACCGCTCCCACCCGCGGAGGTACCGACCATGAAGCGACTGCTCGATTCGCTGCCCCTCAACGCCAAACTGGCGCTGATCGTCGGCGTCCCCCTCACCGGCCTGCTGCTCAGCCTGGCGGTCTCCCTGATCTCCCTGCGCGACAACCTGTTCGAGGACCGCCGGGTGAAGACCCGCCATCTGGTGGAGACCGCCTATACCCTGGTCGCCCACTACCATCAGCGCGCCCGGGCCGGCGAGATCGACGACGCCGAGGCGCGCCGCCAGGCCCTCGACGCGCTGCGCACGCTGCGCTACGGCGAGGACGAATACTTCTGGGTCAACGACCTCGAGCCGCGGATGGTGATGCACCCGATCAAGCCCCAGCTCGACGGCGAGCGCCTCGACGGGATCCTGGACCCCAGCGGCAAGGCGCTGTTCTCCGTCATAACGGAGACGGTGCGGCAACACGGCGAGGGGTTCGTCGACTACCTGTGGGAGAAACCCAACCACGACCGGCCGGTCGCCAAGCTCTCCTTCTTCAAGGGGTTCGCTCCCTGGGGCTGGGTGATCGGCTCGGGGATCTATCTCGATGACGTGGACGATATCTTCTGGGCGCAGGCGCGTGGCCAGGCACTGCTGCTCTCCCCGCTGCTGGCGCTGACGGCGCTGCTCTCGGTGCTGATCGCCCAACGACTGCACCACTCCATCGGCGGCGAGCCGGCGCAGATGGAGCGGATCGCCGGACGGATCGCCGACGGCGAGCTGCTCACCCGCGGCGACGACGCACGCCACCTGCGCACCGGCATCGGCGCCGCCATGGGGCGGATGGCGAAGAACCTGCGCGAGGTGGTGTGCCAGGTGTTGGACGCCTCCCGGTCCATCCAGGCGGCCGCCGCCGAAATCTCCCAGGGCAACGCCGACCTCTCCCAGCGCACCGAGCAGCAGGCCTCCGCCCTGGAGGAGAGCGCCGCCAACATCGAGGAACTCACGAGCAACGTCAGCGCCAACGCCGACCACGCCCAGCAGGCCGATCGCGTCGCCCGCGAGGTGCAGCGCCACGCCGAGGAGGGGACCCGGGTAGCCGGCCGCGCGGTGGCCGCGATGGCGGAGATCAATGCCACCAGCCGGCAGATGGCCGAGATCGTCGAGGTGATCGACGGCATCGCCTTCCAGACCAACCTGCTGGCGCTCAACGCCGCGGTCGAGGCGGCCCGTGCCGGCGACCAGGGGCGCGGCTTCGCGGTGGTCGCCGGCGAGGTACGTGGGCTGGCCCAACGCAGCGCCGAATCGGCCCGCGAGATCAAGACCATGATCGGCGACAGTGTCGACAAGGTGGCCCTCGGCAGCGAGCTGGTGACCACCACCGGCGACGCCCTCGACACCATCCACGACGCGGTCTCGCGGATGGTCCAGATGATCGCCGAGGTGGCCGCCGCCAACCGCGATCAGGCCGGAGGCATCGCCCAGATCAACACCGCGGTCACCCACATGGAACGGGTCACCCAGCAGAACGCCGCGCTGGTCGAAGAGGTGGCCGCCGCCAGCCAGTCCCTCGACGACCAGTCGCGGCTACTGCTGGAGCTGGTCCGCCACTTCCGCGTGGAGTGACCGTGCGGCGCGCCGCTGACCCTCCTTTACACGGTCTGGCACTTCCGGACATCCGGTTAACCGCTCGTTAACCCCCACCGCGAGTACCGTGGAAGGCGTCCCCCTTCACCCACTTTTTTCGGGAGGCGCTCCATGATCCCCGCGACCCTCAAGGCCCGACTGTTCACCCTCCACCGCTGGCTCGGCATCGGGCTGGCCCCGCTGTTTCTGCTGATCATCCTCTCCGGCGCGGTACTCGCACTGAAGCCGATCCTCGGCGCGCGCGCGGAGGCGCCGCCGCCCGCCGCCGCGGTGGATCCCGCGGCACTGGGCGCGCTCCTCCAGCGGATCGACCCCACCGGCCGCCAGGTTTCCGGCATCGAGGTGGAGGGCGCCGGAGGACGGCTGCGGGTGCGCTCCCCCGACGCCGCCGTGGGCGGTCTCTACGACCTCGGCGACGGCCGCCGGGAGGCGGCGGGCGAGCCCCCCGCCGACCCCTTCCGGGTGGTCGAGTCGCTGCACAAGGGGCTGCTGCTCCACGCCGACGTGGTGACCCGGATCGCCAGCTACGCGATGCTGCTGCTCGTCGTCGCCGGCCCACTGCTCGCCCGGCCGCGGCTGCGCAACAACCTGCGCGGCTGGCACCGTGGGGTCGGCTGGCTGCTGCTGCCGCTGCTGCTGATGCTGCCGCTCAGCGGCATCCTGATGAGTCTCCATATCGGCATGCCGGAGCTGCCGCGGATGAGCGCGCCGGGCGTCCAACTCTCCCTCGGCGATGCGTTGCAGCGCGCCGCGGTGACGCACGACCTCGGCGCGCTGCGCGAGGCGCGCCGCTTCCGCGGCGGCAGCGTGATGCTGCGCCTCGCCACCCCCGACGGCCCTGCGGCGCTGGTGGTGACCGACACCGCGGTGACCCCGCTGGCCGCCGGTGGCGGACTGATCAAGGCGCTCCACGAGGGCACCTGGGCCGGCGCCTGGAGCGGGCTGCTCAACCTGCTCGGTGCCCTCGCCCTGGCGCTGCTCACCGTCACCGGCACGCTCAACTGGCTGCGCGGCCGCCGGCGACCGCGCAGCGTCGTCAGCCGGTGACCGCGCTCCGCGCCGCTCCTGCCGACGCCGCCCGGCCGGCGACGCGCCGCGGCGGAGGTCGCCGGCCTCCGGCTGGTGCATGCCTACCGGGATGTAGATACTTGGCGTAAGGGCCCGCGAAAGAATAACTTCCCGTTTTGGAACGCCGATCCGCTCCGCCGACCTCCGCCCGTCGCGGAGAGTCCGCCACTGCGCACC
>NZ_BAAHXB010000203.1:0-3993 GCF_054657215.1 Endothiovibrio diazotrophicus | reverse complement strand
GAACTGCGAGCGGTGGCCGTCATAGAGCACCACCCCCTCGTTCATGATGTCGCAGAAGAAGTACTGCCCCATGCGGATCTCGTGGTTCACCTCCTTGTGGGTGTGGACCAGCAGGGTCACCGGCACCCGCCCGGCGATCGCCTGAAGCTCCCGCTCCAGCCGCGCCCACAACCCCGCCCGCTGGACCAGGAAGGGCTCGGAGACCACCACCAACAGGTCGTAGTCCGAGAAATAGCGGTGGATCGGGTCCTCGACCCAATCCCCGCGGGTGTAGCTGCCGAAGAGCACCAGCCAGTCGAGGGGGACGGTCGAGCAGAGCACCTCCTTGATGCGTTCGAGCTGATACCGCTTCGCCTCCGGGAGATGGTCGAGGGTGTTGGTGAGGCAGCGAGGCGCCTTGTCGGGGGGATCGGAAGGGACGGTGGTCATGGCGTGGAGACTGAAGCAGCCGTGTTGTTTTGCACAGTATCGAGAGATTGCCGAGGGCTTTCAAGGCTGGAAGGTCAATTTCCTCTGTAGTCTGACAAGCTGTACGAAATTTCCTAATGCCCCGCCAGCATGAGCCTACAATGGCATAATTTGGAAAAAGAGTGATAACAGGATGAAATGATTGAGAATATGGGTAATAATCCGTGGCCATGAGGAGCGCGCTATGCGACGAATAAGCCATCGTGGCGTTATAGGCGACATTTCAGTCGCAATTCTCGGAGCGGGTATTTCGTAAAATAGTGGGATAAATTACTGTTGAGAAAACGAGATATTGATGTGGCCGAATCAGCGCTGTGGGTGATGACTGGCAGATGGGCCGCCGAATAGTAGTATGGCTAAGAAATAGTCCAGCAAAAGAAAGGGCATTAAATGACCAAAATCATCACTTTGTACAACCATAAAGGTGGTGTTTCCAAAACCACTACCACGTTCAATTTGGCTCACTATCTGTCTCAGAATGGCAAGAAGGTTCTTGCGGTAGACGCTGATCCTCAAGCCAACCTTACAGAATTAATGCTTGCTCCCCTAATCGCAGAACTTGACGAGAGGGAGCGAGAGACCGGGGAAAAATATGAACTAGAGGGCACAAGTCTCCTAGAACTGTTAAAGCCGCGAATTGATGGTGATATTTCTGAGATAGATATTTCAAACGTCGCAACCATCAACGTCGCCGATAATCTGAAATTGTTGCGAGGTGATGTAAATCTTAGTTCGATAGAAGATTCGCTTGCGGAAGCGCACATCCAGAGATTTTCAAATAAAACCCACGAGAAACGGACCTATGTGGCAATTGGTGATCTTCTGACGAGATACGGGCAATCTCACGGCATTGACTATGTTCTTATAGATGTAGGCCCTAGTTCGGGAGCATTGACCAGAGCATGCTTTTTGTCGTGTGACGGCTATTTCGTGCCGACAGCGCCGGACAGATTCAATGTGCAAGCAATTGGAACCCTCTCTACGATCATCAATAAATGGATTAAAGAGCATAGGCAGGTTTTTAACGAGTTTAGTGAGATCGGGTTGCCAATAAGAGAAGGTTTGCCGCAATTTCTTGGGGTAATTCTTCAGAATTTTAAGATTCGAGGCGGGAAACCAAAGCCCACCTATCAAATGTGGATGGATAGAATTCCAAAAAAAGTTGAAGCTGCTCTGTTTCCTTCGATTAGTCAGTTCAATTGTGATGGCAAAGATCTTACATCTGGATTGCGGGATGCAGACATTGTTGTTTCACAAATCCGGGACTTTGAAGGTCTCGCACCTATAATGCAGGAGTGCGGAAAAGCAATGTTTGATATAACAATTGATGACACTAGGGCAACAAATGAGAAAGGTACTGCATGGTCTGGAGTAGCCTGGAGTCAAGCGGAAGAACGCAAGGCTAACTATAAGGATTGTATTGCGCAATTGGCAGCAAACTTAAAAAGGTTGCTGTAATGCGCATAGAGCTCAAATCCTATATTGTTGCATTCATAGATCTGTTGGGGTTCTCGTCAATGGTTACACGCGATTGCGAAACTCCAAATGGAGAGCAAAAATTTATTGAGTCTCTGTATGAATGCTACGTGGAAACAAAGAGCCTTAAAAAAGACTACCCGGACCTTCAGTTGATTCAATTTTCAGACTCTGTTGTCTTTGCGCTTCCTTACTCCATAGAGAACTACATATCTCTTGTCAAGTTAATATCAAGCTATCAGTATAACCTTCTGAGCAAAGGCATATTGTGTAGAGGTGGTGTGTCGTATGGGAAGCACTTTTCGACAGAAGATTTTCTCTTCAGTAATGGGATGATTGAAGCTTATAGGTTGGAGTCTCAAGTTGCGAATACGCCAAGAGTAGTTATTGGTGATGAGTTGCTGGAATTGGTGAATCCAGAAATCAGAAAGAAGAAGGTTGGCCTGCCTCTTATTAGAGAACGTGATGGCTTGTGGCTTATAAACTATCTGAGTGGGCAGGCCTCAGGTCAAGTTTGGCAGTATATTTCAAAAATTGTCCCAGAACAATTAAGCGAATCCCCTTCGATTAGAAATAAGCAGGTTTGGCTGATTGACTTCTATAACCATGCGTTTCCCGATGATGCGCGTGTGGCTCTTCCGAACTTTTCGCAATGAAAGCCATAACAAAGAACAGGTGGGACACCCAAGCTAAGAAATGGCCAGAACACGCAGGACAACATGACCTCCCTGGAATAGAAGTGTTGCTATGAGATGGCGGTAGGCGCAGAGGTCTTCGGCGTTGGTGTGGCGGACAACGGACTCGTAGAGACGCCGAGGAATCTTTTGTAGGGAGGGAGACTGAGGAGGTGTTCGGAGAATTTACGAGAGAAGGGCCTTGCACGCGGAAAGGCTGGGAGATCGTTGGTAACCGAGCGTTTTGCACGTCGCTCGAAGAGTGTGGGCTGCGCCGACCAAGCCTTTGAAGGGACTCTCGAAATTACCCGCCAGATAGAGCCAGTTCTTCGGTTCGATGCGCAGGCGTTCGAGGATCGGTGGTAGATCGGATGAAATGGCGCCGCGAGGCTCGGGGTCAGGTCTTTCCTTTTGCCTTCGGCAAAAGAAAAGACCCCATAATTCTCAAGAAACGACCGATGCTATTGGCAAGCATCCCGCCCCCTCACCGCTCACCGCTCACCGCCGATCCCTCCAGTAAAACGGTCGCCGTTTCTGGTGCGCAACCGCCAGCACCCGGATCTCACCCGGTCGTACCGAGTACATCAATGAATACGGGAACTGTGCCATGCTTTTTGCCCTGACTCGCCCCCGTATCAGTGGCGCCGCTTCCGGGAACTCGGCGAGGGTACCGAGCGTTCGCTCGATTTCTTCGATGAACAACGTACCCAGCCCCGGACTCTCCAGGTCGTAGAAATCAGCCGCCTCGTTGAGCTCCACCTCGGCGGACTCGTGAAACGTAACCCTTCGGCTCATTTCCGCCGGGCTCTGGCGCGGGCCAGTACCTCGTCGGCAGGGACGGCGGTTGCACGCCCCTGGTCCAACTCTTCATCCCGGCGATGGGCCTCTTCCGCCCACAGCGCAGCAACCTGCGCCTCGCTCATCGAATCGAGGCTGCTCAGTAGCGCCCTCGCCAAGGAGGCACGCGCCTCAGGCGGCAGGCGCAACGCCTGTTCCTGAATCTCTTCAATACCCATCGCTTCACCTCCGCTATCCGCAACGGCTTATCGCGTTGCGCTCCACAAGAACCCCGCGCATAACCGGGACACCCATCGTAAATCGAGGCGCGGGGTATTTCCTTTTGCCTTTGGCGAAAGGAAATACCTCATTATTTCCTGGGAACGACTGATGCTATCGGAACGCCTCCCGCCCCTTCACCGCCGATCCCGCCGGCAAAACGGTCACCGCTTCTGGTGCGCAACCGCCAGCGCCCAAACCCCGGAGCCGAGCCCGATACCCGCGAAGAACCCAACACGGCCCCTCCCCGGTAACCCGCAGCGGGGCCGTCGATGAAGACTGGCCCTACTTCAGACCGACCCTCACTCTCCGTTCACCC
>NZ_BAAHXB010000202.1:0-4017 GCF_054657215.1 Endothiovibrio diazotrophicus | reverse complement strand
CCAAAACAGGAAGTTATTCTTTCGCGGGCCCTAAAAGCCCTCATCCTGTCATGCGTTCTCGCCACCGCCCCCATCGCGGCGAAGGCAGCCGACACAAGCCCGGTGACCGACTACCGCCAGCAGACCATGAAGGCCGCCGAGGGTCACCTGCGGGCGGCCAAGGTGTTGGTGGTGGAGGGGTTGCGCATTCCCGGCCATCCGGAACATCACGCCGAGGCGCTGAAAAAGTTCGGCAGGCTGCTGCCCGAGCTGTTTCCGACGGGGAGCGGAGGGGGCGAGAGCGAGGCCAAACCGACCGTCTGGAGTGACGCGCAGGGATTCCGGGAGGTGGTAGGCGAGTTTACGGACGCAACGGAGGCATTCGCCCGCGCCGCCGCAGGTTCAAGCGAGGCGAAGGAGGCCTATTACCGGGTCCAGGAGGCCTGCCGATCGTGCCACAAACGGTTCCGGGAGCGGTAGGTCGCGGCTACCGCCGCGACGCGAACGGAGGCACTGGAGCGTGAACCCGCACCGAACGTTCCGGGGTTCGAATCCGTCGGCAAAGAAGACACGGGATTTCTCGACGGTGCCTCCGCTCACGTCGCCGCGGTAGCGGCGACCTACGAAGAAGGGGCCTCGTAAGGCCCCTCTACTCTCTGGCGGTCAGTCTTCGACTCTCCGATAGTCGGTGCCGTGGCACTTCGGGCAGGGCGGGATGTGACCGGTCTTCTCGAAGTGGATCCGTTCGCCGCAACCGGTGCATTCGAGGGTACCGATGCCGGTCACCTGGCCGGTGTGCCGCTCACCGGCACGCCGCGCCCGTTCGGCCAGGGCGGCCAGCTCGACGGTGGTCTTGTCGGCCAGATCGGCGAACAGGGTCAGCACCTGGGCCTCGATCTTCTCCAGGTCGAAGCGCAGCCAGTCGCGCAGCTCGTCGCCGCTCTTGCTCATGTACTCGCCGGCATCGTGGAGATCGCGCACCAGATAGTCGCCGATCCGCTCGGCCTCCTCGCGGGTCAGCTCGCCCAGCTCCACCGCCTTCTCCTCGGCGTGGTCCACCGCCTCGCGCAGCGCCTGCGCCTCCTGGCCCATCACCTCACGCACCCGCTCCAGCATGCGGTTGTAGGCGTCGACAAACCGTTCGTTCTTCATCGTTCTCTCCTCGAATAGGGCCTTCTCTCCTCGAATTCTGGCCCATCCGTGAGGAAAAGAGAATGGACAGGATTGACCGGATCGATGGATTTCCGGAAAAGAAGAATTGGACAGGACTCGATACGCCCGGCCTTCCCACCACGCCCTCCATGCCCTTCGACAAACCTGTAAATCCCGCAAATCCTGTTAATCCTGTCCATTTCTTCAGTCTTCAATGAGACCCTACCCGCCCCCCACCCGGTACGGTATCCTTACCCCCTTTTTTCGGCGCAAGCCCCCACAGATCAACGAAAGTGTTTCCGCGGTGATGGAAGAGCTCTACAACCCCAGCGAGATCGAGGCCCGGGCGCAGGCCCATTGGGAGGAGAACGGTGCGTTCCGCGCCGTCGAGGACGAGCGGGAGAAGTACTACTGCCTCTCCATGTTCCCCTACCCCAGCGGGCGGCTGCACATGGGCCATGTGCGCAACTACACCATCGGCGACGTGATCAGCCGCTACCAGCGGATGCTCGGCAAGAACGTCCTCCAGCCCATGGGCTGGGACGCCTTCGGCCTGCCCGCCGAGAACGCGGCGATGAAGAACAACGTGCCGCCGGCCAAGTGGACCCGCGAGAACATCGACTACATGCGCGGCCAGCTGAAGCGCCTCGGCTTCGGCTACGACTGGGAGCGCGAGCTGGCCACCTGCGACCCCGACTACTACAAGTGGGAGCAGTGGCTGTTCACCCGCCTGTATGAGAAGGGGCTGGTCTACAAGCGCACCGCGCCGGTCAACTGGTGCCCCCACGATCTCACCGTGCTGGCCAACGAGCAGGTGATCGACGGCTGCTGCTGGCGCTGCGACACCCCGGTGGAGCACAAGGAGATCCCGCAGTGGTTCATGAAGATCACCGACTACGCCCAGGAGTTGCTCGACGACCTCGATCAGCTCGACGGCTGGCCCGAGCAGGTGCGCACCATGCAGCGCAACTGGATCGGCCGCTCCGAGGGCGTGGAGCTGGAGTTCGGCGTAGAAAATGGTGAACCGCTCAGGGTCTTCACCACCCGCCCCGACACCCTGATGGGCGTCACCTACGTGGCGGTGGCCGCCGAGCACCCGCTGGCCCTGAAGGCCGCCGAAACCAACCCCGCTCTCGCCGCCTTCGTCGAGGAGTGCCGCCACGTCGGCACCTCGGAAGCGGAGCTGGAGACCATGGAGAAGAAGGGGATGGCGCTGGGGATCGAGGTGAGCCACCCGATCACCGGTGAGAAGGTGCCACTGTGGACCGCCAACTTCGTGCTGATGGGCTACGGCACCGGCGCGGTGATGGCGGTGCCGGCCCACGACCAGCGCGATTTCGAGTTCGCCACCAAGTACGGGATCCCGATCAAGCCTGTGATCTGGCCTGTCGACGGTTCGGAGGTGAACGTCAGCAAATGCGCCTACGCCGAGAAAGGCATCCTCAAGAACTCCGGGCCGTTCGATGGCCTGACCTCCGCCGAGGCCTTCGACGCCATCGCCGCCCACCTGGAAAAGGAGGGCAAGGGCAACAAGCGGGTCAACTTCCGCCTGCGCGACTGGGGCGTCTCCCGTCAGCGCTACTGGGGGGCACCGATCCCGATCGTCCACTGCCCGAGCTGCGGTGAGGTGCCGGTGCCGCTGGAGCAGTTGCCGGTGGCGCTGCCGGAAGAGGTCTCCTTCGAGGGAGTCGGCTCGCCGATCAAGAAGATGCCCTCGTTCTATGAGTGCGACTGCCCCAAGTGCGGCGGCCAGGCGGAGCGCGAGACCGACACCTTCGACACCTTCATGGAGTCGTCGTGGTACTACGCCCGCTACGCCAGCCGCGACGCAAACGATGCGATGCTCGATGATCGGGCCGACTACTGGACCCCGGTGGACCAGTACATCGGCGGTATCGAGCACGCCATCCTGCATCTGCTCTACGCCCGTTTCTTCCATAAATTGATGCGCGACGAGGGCTTGGTGAAGAGTGACGAGCCCTTCACCAACCTGCTCACCCAGGGGATGGTGCTGAAGGACGGGGCGAAGATGTCCAAGTCGAAGGGCAACACCGTCGACCCGCAGGAGCTGATCGAGCAGTACGGCGCCGACACGGTGCGACTCTTCACCATGTTCGCCGCACCGCCCGAGCAGTCCCTGGAGTGGAACGACTCCGGCGTCGAGGGGGCCCACCGCTTCCTCAAGCGGCTGTGGGCCTTCGCCCACGAGCACCGCGCCGACCTCGGTGGCGAGATCGTCGCCGCCGAGGCGCAGAAGGACGCCCGCCGCGAGGTCCACGAGTCGCTCGCCCAGGCGTTGGCGGACTTCGGTCGCTACCAGTTCAACACCGTGGTCGCCGCCTGCATGAAGATCATGAACACCCTCGCCAAGCTGGAGGGCGAGGGGGCCGGCGCGCTGCGCAACGAGGGGCTGTCGATCCTGCTGCGGCTGCTCTCGCCGATCGCCCCGCACGTCAGCCATACCCTGTGGCAGGGACTCGGTTACGGCGAGGAGATCCTGAGCGCGCCGTGGCCGGCGGTGGACCCGCAGGCGCTGGTGAAGGACACCATCGAGTACGTGGTGCAGGTCAACGGCAAGCTGCGCGGCAAGGTGAGCGTTGCCCCGGACGCCGACAAGGCGGCGGTGGAGGCCGCGGCACGAAACGAGGAGAACGTGCAGCGCTTCATCGCCGACAAGAGCGTGCGCAAGGTGATCGTGGTCCCCGGAAAACTGGTCAACATCGTCGCCAACTGAAGAATCGCTTGGGGCGATTCTTCAGAACGTGAAAGCACAAACGCGATTGTAGGCCTCCCTGTAGGAGCGGCCCCTAGGCCGCGATGATGCGGAGTGCCGAGCGTTCCGGATTTGCGGGGGTTAAACGGAAAGGGCGCCATCGCGGCCTAGGG
>NZ_BAAHXB010000201.1:0-4018 GCF_054657215.1 Endothiovibrio diazotrophicus | reverse complement strand
AGGGGTATCGATCAACTGAATGTTCAACGAATGCTGCGACGACGAGTAGTTCTCGATCGTGAAGCTCGCGTCGTCCCGCGTATCCGTAACGGTCAGAGTCGTTCCCGACACCCGGTAGGCATAGGTGCCATCCCGACTGACGTAGCGTTCACTCTCCTCGTCGAAGACGCCTCCGCGGAGGATGTTGCCACCGAAGGAGACCCAGCCCTGGTGGTCGGTATCCAGTATCGTGTCGCCGTCACCGGCGAGATAGGTATCGATGCCGCTCCCGCCTTCCAGGTAGTCCTCGCCTTCATCTCCTTGCAAGACGTCGCTACCGGCTCCGCCGTAGAGATGGTCAGCCTCACTGCCGCCGTGGATCCACTCGTCGGCGTCACTGCCGAAGACGTAGCGCTCCGTATGCCCCCCGGTCGTGGTAACGGTTTGATACAGCGCCCCGGACGCCAGATCGTGATACTCCCGCGCCTGGTCGCCGCGGACGCTCGACCCGGTCAGGTCACGCTGGATCTTCACCACCAGGAAATTCGCGCGATCCTCCAGATAGTGCTGGGTCATGCTGCCTTGCCCGGTTTCCGGGTCGAACAGGTTCAACGAGCCGTCCTGGTTATGGCGAGCGTAGTCGGCGTCAGGGACGGCGAAAGGATTGAGTTCGCGAAGGGCGTAACGCCACCCGATGTCCGCCCTGGCATGGGCGACAAGCTCATTCTCGACGTTGCGGGTGGTCAGGGTCAGACGGTTGCCGTCGAGATCCGCCGGCAGGGCGGTAGTGATCGGGGCGTCGGCCCCGAACAGGAGCGTGTAGAGCCTGTCCGCGATGTCACGCCGTTCGTCGTCGCTCTGATCTTTGGTCAGCTCGTAGAGTCCGACCGCCCCGTCGCCGCCGAAGATTCCGCCAATCAGGGCGGCGCCGACGATGATCGCTCCCGCGACCGGAGCGGAGAGGGTCACCCCGGCACCGGCCAGGGCACCGACGGCGATACCGCCGACCGTCGCCCCGACCGCCTCACCGACCGCAGAGCCGGCGGAGTCCACCGCCCACTCGGTCATGATCTCCCTAGCCGCCGCATGATCACCGGCTTCTTCGGCGGCAGAGGCCGCACTGGTGGCCAAGGCGAATCCCAGCGCTGTCCCCAGGATCCCCAGCTTGTTGAGCACCCTCGAGCCGGAGGAGAGCACCGCCCCTTCCTCCAGCGTCATCATCGCCTGCGACAGGACCTTGAGCTCCGACTTCTCCGCATCGCTCAAGGTGCCGAGGTAGGCATTGATCCGGCCATGAGCCTCGGGATGGTCGGTCAGGTAGGCCGACATGTCCGAAAGCTGCGCGTTGAAAAAGTCACCGGCCCCGACGACCAGGCTGCCGTCGGCCGCCCGTGCCGCGCTCAGGCCACTGGCAGCGATGTCGAATGCGGAGGCGGTCGTTAAGCGCCGGAAGACTGCTTGCAGGCCGGCATCGCCATGGAGACTCTCGATGTGTCGCAGCTCATCGATCGGAATCCCTTCGATGGAGGTGACGGTGCTGGATCGGAGCAGGACTTGAAGTTCGGTTGCCCCAAAAATTTTAGTGAAATTTGCGTTAGGGGCTAAAACCCTTACGTCACCAGTTGTAGATTCCGCAAACCGCCTAGATACATCATCCCAGACACCGTTTGCGTTGGTCCGGTTTCCATTGACGTCGTGCACACCATAGAGAAATTGGTTAGCAGAAGAGCCATAAGTTTCTGGACGGCTCCCAAACAATTCTTCTAGCTTATCCGCAAAAATAGTATTCTCATCATAATCAAGAAATGCAGCCGCCTCAGTATTATCAATAATTCTAATATCCGACCCCACAGATTCTAATACTAAGACTGCATCTCTCGCACTCTCTCCCCCTTGCAGAGTCCCGCTATACAGGACCGTTGTTGATCCACTCGAAGACAAATCCAATTGCGATATCAAGGATCGCAATTCTTCAATCGACCCGACATCACCAAGACGAGAGATGGCTTGCTCAGCAGTCAATCCCATGACAATGCTCCTTAATATCAGAAATTAAATTCAACAACCGTGTTTCTAATTTGCCGAAAAGCTCCCCGATACCCATAGACTTTAAGAGCTTCCTTTAATATAGAAACCACCTCACTCCTTGATGCGTCGGGAGCATCAATTTCCAGCAGATTCCATATATTCATGAAAGGCGTTTCTTTAAACTCACTAGAGCTTCCCGGATCCAGTTCAATAACTATTCGAATCAGAGTTCCACGCCATTTCAACACGCATAACTTTTTTCCTGTAGGTTGAGGATTTCCAGTTTGCCCTATTTCCCTTATGCTGCATAAAACAATGAAATAGGATCCAAGATCGCGATCTATTGTCCATGAATGCGAGAATCCGACAGGCCTTCCTTTTCTCCAACCCATCGGATTGTATTTTTTATGCAACGCATCTAAATTTTCTATCTTAACTTCTTCTTCAGAAACAATTTCGTTAACAAACACCATCTCATCGACCTCCTAAACTTAAGTCGTTTCGAGTGCCAAAGGTAGAGTAGAGAGCAGGCACATCATCACCGTAGCATCAACCTATCCTTTCCCGCCCCTTTCGTCCGGCGGTGCCTCACTAACTGATACGTAGTCCATGGCGGCCTGCTTCCCCTCATCAAACCGTGCATGCGGTTTTCCCGCACACGGCTTTCCGATGCCCTTCACACCAAGGCATGCGCCGATCGCCAGGGCGCCTTTGCATTTCTGAACCTATAGTTTTCAACTAATGCTGCAGCGTCGGTCTGGCCTATTACAACAATCCTGCCACCACTCCCCCCTGCAAGAGTTTGCGCCACGCTCCCTGAATGCACCCCATTGTTCAGCATGCCACTGTATAACAGCGTTTCAGCATCGCCAGCCGCGCCCGACACCTGGACGGATGCTTCCTGTACCAATCCTTTCAGGTAGTCAACGGAAAGGACTTCTCCCCTACCCTCCGCATCCGAAAGTTCCGCTAGGATGTCGTCCAGATTACGCGCCATGGCTTTTCACTCCCCAAGCCGTTTGCAAACCATCAATCCTTACCTCGTCCACCCCAACAAACCGCTTTCCGAAGGGAACAAACGCCTCGCAAACAAGCCGAAGCGCTTCTTGCTTGTCACTTTCACCGAATTCATCAGGAAACTTTACGCGTGACAAGGTAAAGAGCTTCACCCTTCCAAGTCCTTCAACGGGCATTCCGTCGTGAAATGCCTCAACCAACACAAACACCCCTTTCCAGTACAATAAATATTTTCCAGGCATCTCACGTTCTGGCCCCCCCCCATAGTTAGGCAGAAGAACGATATACCCCTTTCCCTATCTACGATCCTATCGAACAGACGAGTTCTGCACATTTTTTGGGCTTCCTGAACTTCAGGAAGCACCTGATCTTCGTTAGATATTTTTTCAAGGACAAAGGACATATTGTTTTCCTCATACAGATTTCATGAGAATAATACAGAAAAGCCGTGGAAATCCATCACAAGTCTATCATACCTTGGCGAGACCAAATTCAACATTAACGGCGACAAGGCGCTCCCTCCTGGTCATCGGCAGCACCTGCCACGTGGACGGATGCCTTGGTCACCAGAGTCCTCAGATGATCTACGACCAGTATTTCTTCGCAACCTTCTTTGTCCGTGAACTCCTGAATTATTTCACTCAGATTACGCGCCATTATCTTCCATCTTCTTACCTGACTTCCACTCCCTGACCTTTACCTCGGCTACCCCTGTAAATCTTTTTCCAAAAGCAACAAACGCTTCGCCGATTAGCCGCAAAGCTTCTTGCTTATCTTCCTCGTCAAACACCTCAGGATACTTTGTTTGTGACAAGGCAAATACCATCACCTCGCCAACCCCATCAACAAGCCCACCTCTTTGAAAGGCCTCAACCGAAACGTACGCCCCTTTCCAATACAACAAATACTTCCCAGGCCTCTCTCCCTCCGCCCCACCCCCCCATTGTTAGACAAAAAAACGAAACGCCTTTCTCACGGTCGACAACCCTGCTGG
>NZ_BAAHXB010000200.1:0-4049 GCF_054657215.1 Endothiovibrio diazotrophicus | reverse complement strand
CCCCTTCCGGCGATTCCGAGGAGCAGACGGTAACGTTCACCGCGGAAGGCAACGGGGTGATTGTCAATATGTCGCGCGACGGGGTCCCGCTGGTGCTTGGGGAACGCACGTCGGTCTTCGAAGACGACGTGGGCTATGAGTGGAGGATGTATCGCTTTCCGAATCAAGAGCTGGACGAGGAATCCGCGGATCGATACCCCAGCGGCATCTCCCGGGTGATGGCCCTCGGTGGAGATGACGAAATTCTCGTTGGTGACATCACTGCTTTCCCTGGAATCGTTCTCGATGGCGGGGACGGGAACGACACGATCCGCGGGGACTATTTCGAGGTCGATGGGACGTCGCCCTCCGATGGTGAGGGCGCACTGGATGTGTTGGGTGCACAAATCCTGGCTGGCGCGGGTGACGACCGGGCCGCGGGCTCGCTGAGGAACGACGATATCGATGGTGGTGACGGTCACGATTACGTGCTTGCGCTGGATGGTGACGACGCGGTCAACGGAGGTTCCGGGAACGACTGGCTGGACGCCGATCGAGGCGACGATTTCGTATTTGGCGGGGATGGCAACGATAAGGTGCTGGGTGGGGCCGGCGGGGATTATCTGTCCGGAGGGGACGGCAACGACCGCATCTACGGCGACGATGAAACGCGCTGGGCGGTGGCCTGGGATGGCGCCGCTGAGGCGGTGCAAACCTACGGTACGGACTTCTTCGCCTTTGGTGCGGGCACCCCTCTCGTCCGTTTCCCGATGATCAGAGAGGTCGATGTCGAGGACGAGGGTGAAGACTTCATCGACGGAGGGGCGGGCGACGATCGCCTTTATGGTGGGGGTGGTGACGATACGGTGTTTGGCGGAGAGGGACACGACTACCTTCAAGGGGAGGCGGGAGACGATGAACTGTACGGAGGCGACGGCGACGACCGCATGTGGGGCGATCGCTGGGACGAGGCCCTGAAAGCCATGGGGTCAAGTCTTTCACATTGCCTTTGGGAATCATCCCACATCCCGCCGCCCCCTACCCTTGACCACTTCGTGACCTGGCTACCGACGACGATGACCTCCAGTTCGTCGGCGCCGGCGGCGCGGATCGGGAGTTCCAGCCCAGAAAAACCGGAGTCGATAACCTGACCTTAATGCAAAAGGAAAGACGTGACCCCATGCGCATGCGAGAACTATCGGAAAGATTGCCCGCGAGGGAGTTGCCGGTGTTCGGGGGGAGCGGGGGGAATGGCGGGGCCCTCTCTCCGGATGCGATCGTCGGCAGCAACGAAGCGGAGTCGCTCGGCGGGACCGACTCCGCAGACGAGCTTTATGGGCTGGGTGGCGACGACGAGCCATCTGGCACGTGTTGGGCGGGTTGCGTCAGCTCGATCCATCGTCCTGCCGAAGGCGTGGGAAATTCGGGTGGGGAGCCTGTAAGAAAATAGATCAAAAGGCGTGCGGAAAATGGGCGTTCGGTAATGAAATCTATTACGGAAGATGGGGGAGAAGGAATGGAAAAATTTCAGAAAATGCCCCTATTTAAAAAGTGCAAATATGTGTAAGCATGAAAGAGACGTGTAGCGTCCCTTGCCGGCGTGGATCTTTCTATGGAAAGAAGGCGAATTCGACGCCGGGTGTTAATTGGTGAACCGTAGTTGAGGCTGGGATGGACGTTGGCAAAGCCGTTGTCACGATGATATGTGCCGTACTCCTGGTCGGGTGTGACGTGGCGTTCTTCAACAAAGACCAGGGGCGGGCGCTGGGGCCGCTGGATCAGTCCTGGTCGATCCGACTGAAAAGCGGCGAGACGTTGCGCTACACCCCTGAGCTGGCGGAGAAGATCAAGTCGAAGGGGTGGGTCGACGGAAAGTGGCCGTGCAACATTGCCTACAAGCTGATGAACCGAAGCGAGTATCTGGAGTGCATCCTGGTGGAGGCGGCGCTTCTGCCGGACATCTCTTCGGCGCCGCGTGACCATTTCGGCGAGCGCTACGATCCCCGCGATTATCTGGAGTGCCGGGCGCCGCGCAAGCGCAACGACATGAGCTGCCTGAGTCTTCGGGTCCGGCGCAACGAGAATCCGGAATATTGGCCCTACCCCGAGGTGCCTAAGCCGAAGTGGCCGGAGCCGCCGCAGCGGGCGAAGTATCGGGAGGGGATGAGTTCGGAGGAGTATTTCAGAGAGTTGTGCGGCAAAGAGGCAGGAGAGTTCATCTATCGGACGGTGGAGGGCGTGGAGGGGATCTATCAGATTCGACCAAGGGTTGAGGAGGATGACTGGCATTTGGCGGATCGGTATGTGATGGAGGATCCTTTCGGGTATTTCATACCTTATCCAAAAGGCACGTCATACTTGTTCGTGAGTCCTCCGCATAGTGACTTCAGGTTCTTTGAGTCGCCGGTTGATGATGCTCATCGTAAGCATAGTGGTTCCCTTCGTTACATAAAATACGAAGGGCACGAAGATGTAAGAGATATTGTTAAAGCTCCTGGTAAGTCCTGGTATGTGAATAAAAAATATTCTCCAATGAAGGGTGCAGAAGAAGACGGTGTATCGTCCCGTTTTGGATATGTTTGGCGAGGAATAGAGAGGCTCCACGATAGAGAGTTAGGGATTGCTGGCGGAGAAGTTATGGTTGTAGACCTGAAAAGTAATCAGGTTCTGGGAATTCGTCGTGGCTTTATGTATGGGGTTAAAACCCATGCGAAGAACGGGATTAACTGGCTCGTAGGGCCTACTTGCCCGGTGTTGCGGGGAGAGACCAAATTTCGGGACACCTATAGGTTCGTGCGATCAGTGCTGAAACCGTAGTGGGTGTGCTTTAGTGAAATGGAAAAGGGAAATGTGCAATGACTAGACATGCGAGTCAGTGGGTGGAGTTCGCTCTTCAGCAAATTGCTGCGGAGTCATATTTGAATAACGCTGGTAATATACCCGAATACTTGATCCCGCGACTACAATATGGGAACAACAATCCATCATATTATTCTGGGATATCTCCAAATAGCGACGATCTACCCGGCGCAACCCGGATGACCGGAAGCCAGGCGCAGGCTTTCGTCAATCGCTATCAGGTGATCGATCACCGCCCCAACGACCACACGGGCTTCTCCGCCACCCTGCTCCTGGACACCCAAACCGGACAGTACACCCTTTCGTTCCGCAGTACCGAGTACTCGCTGGAACGGAACGGCGGTGATTTCCAGCGCGATACGGTGGGCGCCGATACCGGGATCAACGACGAGGGGTTTGCCTTCGCGCAGATAGACTCCATGCAGCGTTACTGGGAAGAGCTGACGGCGGATGGAGGAGTGCTTGCCGGGGGGCAGCGGATCAACGTTACCGGCTACTCCCTGGGCGGGCACCTTGCCACGGTCTTTACGGAGCTCCATTCCGAGCGGGTGTTGCACACTTATGTGTTCAACTCTCCGGGCCGGGGTCTCTACAGCGATGGAACGTTGGAGGAGATGTTCGCGTACTACCGGGAAGTGTTGGAACGGCCGTATCTCGCCTACTCCGAACTGACGGGGGCCGGTGCCGACCCGTCGGATTCGGACCTGACGCGATACACCAATTTGTATCTGGCGGCCGACGCGCTCGAGGGTCAGCCCTTTGCGGATACCGACAACATTTACGACGATCCCCGGTATCAGTTGGCGGTGGAGGCGGTTTCCATACGATTCAACACCCAAAGCAGCCTGTGGGACGGTGTTTTGGACCTTCTCGTCGGAACGGACGGCGCGCTGAGTGCCGAGGCCGACTCACTGATCACCCACGTCTACGGCCATGCCAGGAACGGCGACGTCGAAATCGTCGCCAACAGCAATATTCATCCCACCGATTCGAATGCGGTCTATGTGGAGGATCAGCCGAACTACCAGGGTTTCCTGGGCCACCAGCCGATCTACCCGGACTGGCTGAACGAATGGATCGCGGGTCACGGGGATTTCGGCGACACCCACGGCATGGCGTTGTTGGTCGATTCCCTCGCGTTGATGGGGGCGTTTCAGTCTCTCGATCCGAACATCGATGTCTCGAAGATAAACGGCTCTATTGACGTTTCA
>NZ_BAAHXB010000199.1:0-4110 GCF_054657215.1 Endothiovibrio diazotrophicus | reverse complement strand
TCTTGGGGAACATCGAAATGGCGACCGAGATTCAACAGCGTACGTTGCCGCACCTTGCCGCCGACTCGTTCCGAGCTGACCAGTCGGTGGGTGTAGTAGCCCTCTCCCGTAGTCGTGTTACGCGTTCGTGTGCGACGAATGTACATGTCCATGACCGTACAACGGGGGACGGCATAATGGCAATAGCCCGACGAACGATTATGGCACTACATTGCAAAAAACGAGCTTCGAAATACGAATAATCAATAACTTACGAGTGAATTCTTCTCGAATTCCTGCTGTTTTTGGGCTGCAGCTGTTAAATGTGGGCTAGAGCGCACGCGCGGGGTCAGGTCTTGAACGTTGCATCTCGCTTTGAAAATACTGGGACGCCCCTGACAAGTCCCCCCCACGGCAAGAACTAACTCAACGCCCTTGCTATGGAAATTCTTAAGAAATGCGGCTTGGCGTCTATTCGGGCGCCGCAAGCGCCCACGGATTGACGTAGTCCACCCCCGAATGACGGAACTCCGACTCATTGCGGGTGGCGACCGTCATTCCGGCAGCCGCGGCGATACCGGCGATCATGGCATCCGGTAGGTGCGCGTCGAGGCTCTCACCCAAGGCCCGTTTGCGGGCCATGAGCGCGGCACAACAGGGCCCCAGGGTCAGGTCTTTCCTTTTGCCTTTGGCAAAAGGAAAGACTTCTTTATTTCCAAAGAACGACCGATGTCATTGGCACGCACCCCGATCCTTCACCGTTCACCGCCGACCGCCCAGTCAGCAACGTGAACTGCTGAAGGAGCGCCATCACCGCATCGACCTTGGTCATCGTATCGCTCGGCAACGACCCGTTCAACGGATTGCCACCCGGTTGCCCGCTTCAACGCTCTTCCGCCTCTCCCTGAATCTGGTCCCTGTCGGCCACATCCCGCTGCCGACTCTCTTCCAGCCGCCGAAGGACCTCCCTTCTCGGGAAAAGATACCTTCCAACCCCCAAGCACGTCCCTTTCCCAGCCCATCTTCCCCAAATTGGCCAAACATAATCCAATCGTTGAGGAGATCAGGGCGCTGGAATCCGGCCTCGCGGTAGGATCTGACGGAACGTCCGACCCGCGGATTCTGACGGGGTATCGCGGCCTTCGCTTCGGTGCCTCCGTTTACGTCGGCGCGGTAGCGCCAACCTACCCGCTGTCCCGTGACGATCCACGCGCCGACACGCCGAAGTGCTCGGTCAGGGCGCGGATCAAGCCGCTTTCCTCGGTTCGATTTTTTCAATCTCTTTTCCCGCTTCGCGTTCGGCCAGATCCAGGTCGTAGGCCTGCTGGAGATTGAGCCAGAAACGGGCGCCGGTGCCGAACCAGCGAGGCGCGCAGGGTCAGGTCTTGAACGTTGCATCTCGCTTTGAAATTGCCGGGACGCCCCTGCCCACCCCCACGGCAAGAACTAACTCAACGCCCTTGCTATGGAAATTCTTAAGAAATGCGGCTTGGCGTCTATTCGGGTGCCGCAAGCGCCCACGGATTGACGTAGTCCACCCCCGAATGACGGAACTCCGACTCATTGCGGGTGGCGACCGTCATACCGGCAGCCGCGGCGATACCGGCGATCATGGCATCCGGTAGGTGCGCGTCGAGGCTCTCACCCAAGGCCCGTTTACGGGCCATGAGCGCGGAACAACGGTCGGCGGCAGCAGCGTTGAAATCGTAGACCCCCGCTCGAAAAAGGTCGTCCACCAGCGCGTCGAAGCGCTCGGTGAGACCATTGCGGCGGCGCCCCTCGGGGAGGCGGGCAAGACCGTAGCGAATCTCCCAATAGCCGACGGAAGAGAAGGCGAGGCGGTCGACACCTACCGAGTCCAACCAGTCGAGCACGCAGGCATCCGGCTCCGGCCGCATCAATTCGGAGACGACATTGGTGTCGAGCAGGTAGACAGGCTCCATGTGGCGGCTCCCGTCACTCCTCGTTGAACTCGACGGGGTCGAACGCATAGTCCCCCTGGTCGCCCAGGTCGATGCCTCGATCATGGCCGAAATATCGGCGTACGATTTCCGATGGCTTGGCGGTGGCGGTCGCCTTCTCGCGCCCCTCATGGATCAGGCGGCGCACCATCTCCTCCATGGAGATGTGGCGGCGCTCCGCCTCGGCACGCAGCCACGCCTTGTCAGCGGAATCGATCTGGCGGACGGTCAGCAAGCCCATGACGGCGGCATCTCCGGCATCTTCATCGTTGTCTTGAATCCTAGTGAATGCATGCTATGCATTCAAGGAACGAGATTTCATGAGAAATTAGCGATCCACCTCTACGCAGCCAACGGATGGACATTCAGCTTCTTCTTCTCGTGGCGCACCCGCCACAGGTCGTAAGCGACTTGCTGCTGAAGCCACATTTCGGCACGACCGCCGCGCTCGACCCCGAGCCATGCCTCAAGCCGAAGGGCCATTTCCGGCGAGACCGCGGAACGACCGTTGAGCACCCGCGAGAAGGTGGCGCGAGAAACGCCCAGCTGTTCTGCTGCTTCGGTAACGGAGAGCCCCAACGCCGGCAGTACATCGTCGCGTAGCGTTTCTCCAGGGTGAGGGGGGTTGTGCATCGGTGCCATGACGTTCTCCTAGTGATAATCCCGATAATCGACCAACACGACGTCTTCGCCGTCAAAGCCAAACGTCACCCGCCAGTTCCCGTTCACGGCTACCGACCAGTGCCCGGAGAGATCTCCCGACAGCGGGTGCAGCCTCCATCCCGGCACGTTTACGTCGTCGGCGATACGCGCCCGGTCCAACCGGGCGAGTATGCGCGCCAATTTCGGGGCATGATCCGCCTGAATGCCCGCCTTGGAGCCGGTCTCGTAGAATCGCTGCAATCCCTTGTGACGAAAACTCTTGATCATGCAGGACAATGTAATGCGTAACGTCACGCGCTACAAGCGAGACCCACAACAAAGGAGTTACCGGGACACCCATGACTGCGCCCATGGCAACAAACGCTCCTCAGCCCAGACCTTGACCCTACGGATCGACTTCGCTAGAAATATGAATACGAATTCATACCCTGGGAATCCCATGCGCATCAGCGAACGAGGCCAAGTCACCATTCCCCGCGCCATCCGCGAAGAGTTCGGGTTGCTGCCCGACACCGAAGTGGAATTCGTGGTCCGGGACGGTACCGTCCAACTCATCCCCAGTCCCACGGCACGCAGCAAGGCCATCGACCGCCTCTATGGGCGCAAACGGTTCGACCGCACCACCGACGAGCTGATGGCACTGCTGCGGGAATGAACGCCTGGCTGGTGGACACCAACGTGCTGCTCGATGTGATCGGCGCCGACCCGGCCCACGGCGAACGCTCCAGAATCACGCTTTCACGCTGCGCCGAACGGGGAATCCTGGTCATCAACCCGCTGATCTACGGCGAGGTCGGCGCGATGATCGACTCGCTGGAGGAACTGGAGGAGCTGCTCCCCGAATCGCTTTTCCGGCGCGACCCGATCCCCTGGAACGCCGCCTATCTCGCCGGCCACGCCTTTCGCAAATACAAGCGCAACGGCGGCAGCAAACCCCGAATGCTGGCCGACTTCCTGATCGGCGCCCACGCCGCCGTCGCCGGAATCGGCTTGATCACCAGGGACCGCGGTTACTCCACCTATTTCCAGCTGGAACTGCTCGACCCGTCCCAGCCCGCATGACCCGCTCGCAATTGCCGAGACATCCGCAGCAATTCCCCAGCGGACAGCCGCAACAACGCCACTACGCCAGCCCCATCGCAGCCTCGACTTCGGCTGCCAGTTCCGGGTTCTTTCCCTTCAACCTTTCAACACCTCGGCGCACGACATCGAGGTACTGATTGCCATACGGCGCCATTGCTTCCCACGCGGCCACCACTTCCCCGGGGAAGGTATCGATCATCACCTGCAGGATCGCTTCCGCCTGGGCGAGGTCCTTGATCGCCTTGTCCCGCCGGGAGGGATCACGGACGGCGGCAACGATGAGCTTATGCGGGGCAACGGAATTACCGGGACGGAATTACCGGGACACCCATGACGCGGAATTACCGGGACACCCATGACAGCGCCCATGGCAGCAAACGCTCCTCAGCCCAAGCCTTGACCCCACGGATCGACTTCGCTAGCC
>NZ_BAAHXB010000198.1:0-4134 GCF_054657215.1 Endothiovibrio diazotrophicus | reverse complement strand
ATGGGGCGTCGAGGCCGCGGTGGAGAGTCGCGGCGAACGGGAGGAGAAGGTCTTCCCGCTGCCGAAAGAGCTGGCCGGCGACAACGGTTAGCCGCGGTGACTTCCGTCAACCACCCGCTCTTCCCCTTCCTCGATGGCCTTGACGAGGGACTCAAGCGCGAAGTGATCGCCCAACTCCGCGACCTCTGGACCCACACCTCCACCGCCATCGAAGGCAACACCCTCACCCTCGGCGAGACCGCCTTCGTCCTCGCCGAGGGGCTGACCGTCGCCGGCAAGCCGCTGAAGGACCACCAGGAGGTGGTCGGCCACGCCCGCGCCATCGACCTGCTCTACCGGTTGCCCGACGAGCCCCGCCCGGTCACCGAAGAGGACCTCTTTCGGCTCCACAAGGCGGTTCAGACCGACATCGAACTGGACATCGACAAACCGATTGGCGCCTGGAAGGTGGAGCCCACAGGCTGACCCCATCGGATTTGTCGATCGTCTGCCGGAACGGGTGATTCTGGACGAAATCCAGCACGTACCCGAACTGTTCCGCTCCATCAGTTGCTCAACCTGAGCGAGATCGCCGCCCCGTTCCAGATTACCCGGCAGACCGTCAGCGCCTACTTCGCCCTGCTATGGAGTGGATCACTGCCTCGCCAAACCGATCAAACTCCGGTATCTTCCAGCCTGGATGTCAGGGAACCAGGCTGTTGGTCCGGAAGCCTCAACAACGAAAGGCGGCACGCCGCGACCAGCGGCTACAAGGGCATGTCGATCGCCACTACATTGACAAGCGCAGGGGGATCCTGCTGCAGCGAGTGGTTACCTCCAACGAGCGGGGCGAGGTGGTCGGCTACAGCCTGACGTACATTGATCCGACCCTTCATATGGGAGACAACGGCCGGGTGCTGGGCTACGACAATCGGCACGGCTACCACCATCGGCACTTCAAGGGATGGGTGGAACCCATCGAGTTTGAATCATTCGAGGCGCTGGAAAGGCGGTTCGAGCAAGAGGTGAGGGCGCTCTACGATGAAAACCACGGTCGGAACCGGAGACGTTGACGATTTCTTCTCCCGCGGGCGGGAGCTGGCGCGTGATCTGGATGCCGGGAAGAAGGTTCCGGAGTCCATCGTCATCACCTTCGAAAAGGCCCGCGACTTCCTCGAAGTGATGACCCCCCAGCGCCACCGTGTGATGGAGTGGGTCGCCCACCACCCCGGTACCATACGGGACATCTCCGATGGGCTGCGCCGAAACCCGGATGCGATTCGCAAGGACATCAAGCTCCTCGCCGGCTATGGCATCCTCACCATCCGTCGAAAAAAGAACCCCGGCCACGGCGTCGTCAACTGGATCGAGCCCGTCGCCAGGAAGATTGAGCTTCGGGCGTCCATCTGATTTTCAGCGCAAGCGGAAAGACCTGACCCTGGTGCCCGCTCGGCTGTAACGATGGCACGCCCCCCTGTTGAAGAATCACTCCCCACTCGCGGGACCGAAAGGGAAGAACAATGAATCAATCATCGAACATGAAACTGCGCACGAAACTGCTGCTCGGTTTCGCCGTCCCTCTGGCGGCCATCGTCATCATCGCCGCGGTGGTCTTCTCCAGCGTCAAGGGGATGATCGACGCCACCCACTGGGTCGACCACACCCACAGGGTGATCGCCGAGGGCAAGGCCATCGGCGCCGCCATGGTCGATATGGAGACCGGCATGCGCGGCTTCCTGGTGGCGGGCAAGGAGGTGTTCCTGGAGCCCTACAAGGGCGGCCAGAAGGCCTTCGACGACGTGGTCGGCAAGCTGAAACAGACGGTCAGCGACAACCCCACCCAGGTGAATCGCCTGGAGGGAATCGAGGCCCTGGAGCGGCAGTGGCTGAAGGAGGCCGCCGAGGTCAACATCAAGATCCGCCGCGAGGTGGTGAAGGGCGAGGCCGCCGCCCGGCGCTTCAAGGAGCTCTCCGCCCGCACCGTGGGCAAGGAGCACTTCGACGGCTTCCGCGCCGCCATCGCCAAGGTGGACAGCGCCTTCAAGCGCGCCGACGACGATGAGGGCTATCTCCTCACCACGCTGATCCTGATGGACATGATCAACCAGGAGACCGGCCAGCGCGGTTTCCTGCTCTCCGGCCAGGAGGCCTCCCTGGAGCCCTACGTCAACGGCCAGGCCGAGTTCAAGAAGCACGTGGCCGAGCTGCGCACCCATCTGGCCAACGCCTACGACCTCGACTACGACGTGGCGGCGGTGCGCACCGCCCTCGATCAAGCGGTGGAGAGGGCCGAGGGCTGGGCCCGCGACGCCGCCGAGCCCGAGATCGAGGCACGGCGCGAGATGAACAAGGTGACCGCCACCATGGACGACATCACCGCCGAGATCGAGAAGGGCACCGGCAAGAAGTACATGGACACCATCCGCGCGCGGATCAGCGAGTTCGTCGGCGAGGAGCAGAAGTTGATCAAGGTGCGCACCGACCGGGCCAACGACCTCGGCGACACCACCATCACCGTCAGCATCGCCGGCGCGCTCATCGCCATCGTCATCGTCGGTATCATCACCTTCTTCCTCACCCGCGGCGTGCAGCGTCAGCTGGGCGGCGAACCCGGCGAGATGCAGGGGATCAGCGAGAAGATCGCCGAGGGGGACCTGACCACGAGGTTCGAGGCGGGCGAGGCCACCGGCGTCTACTCCGCCATGCGCGAGATGAGTCAGAACCTCTCCCACATCGTCCAGCAGGTGCGCGAGGCCTCCGGTTCCATCGAGAGCGCCTCGGCGGAGATCGCCCAGGGCAACATCGACCTCAGCCAGCGCACCGAGGAGCAGGCCTCCAGTCTGGAGGAGACCGCATCGAGCATGGAGGAGCTCACCTCCACCGTGCGCCAGAACGCCGACAACGCCCGCCAGGCCAGCCGGTTGGCGGAGAGTGCCCGCGATGAGGCGGAACAGGGGGGCGAGGTGGTGGGCCGTGCGGTCACCGCCATGGGCGAGATCAACGCATCCAGCAAGCAGATCGCCGACATCATCGGCGTCATCGATGAGATCGCCTTCCAGACCAACCTGCTGGCGCTCAACGCCGCCGTGGAGGCGGCGCGGGCCGGCGAGCAGGGTCGCGGCTTCGCGGTGGTCGCCCAGGAGGTGCGCAAGCTGGCCCAGCGCTCCGCCGACTCGGCCAAGGAGATCTCCGACCTGATCAAGGACTCGGTGTCCAAGGTGGAGGAGGGTTCCAAGCTGGTCAACGCCTCGGGCGATGCCCTCAGCGGCATCCTCGACGGGGTGAAGAAGGTGACCGACATCGTCTCCGAGATCGCCGCCGCCAGCGCTGAGCAGTCCTCCGGCATCGAGCAGGTGAACAAGGCGGTCACCCAGATGGACGAAATGACCCAGCAGAACGCCGCCCTGGTGGAAGAGGCCGCCGCCGCCTCCAAGTCCATGGAGGAGCAGGCCGAGGCGCTGCAGAAGTTGATGGGCTTCTTCAAGGTGGAAGGCCCCGCCGGCGCCCCCACACTGGCCCCCGCCAAGCGCGCCGCCTCCCGCCCGGCGGCGCGCCCGGCACCGGCCAAGAAGCTGACGGCGCCCAAGACGGCCGGCGCCTCCGCGAGGGGTAGCGACGAGGAGTGGGAGGAGTTCTAACCTCTCCCCTATCGGGAGCGGGACACTCCGGCTCTTGCTTGGCCTTGGTGCAGAGCTTCCTCTGTAGCGTCCTGATCCTCTCCGGGGTTACTAGCGACATGGCTGTTGTCCGTCACCCTGAACCGCTGACCACCACCTGTTTTTTCCCGGATTGATTCCTGGCCCGTACGGGAGTGGTGGTGGGAAACCGCGCGATGAGCGGAAAAGGGGTCAGGCCTTTCCTGTTGTTTTTTTCAATAGAATTCGTTTCCACCGAATCGCCTGGAAGACGGCTTGGGCTGTGCCGGCTACTCCGGTCCCGAGAAGAGCTTTGAGGGGATGGAGTCGGGGATCACCGAAGCGCTACGTCGTCAGTGGCGGGATGAGCAGGGCACAGCCGTCGCCGAGCCACCCGTCCGGTATGACCGGTCGTGATCGTGGTCGATACCAACGTGCTGGTCCGTTACGTCACCAACGACGATCCGGCCCAGGCGCGGGCATTGATGGAAGAGGTTGCTTCTTCGTTTCGGTTACTTAG
>NZ_BAAHXB010000197.1:0-4141 GCF_054657215.1 Endothiovibrio diazotrophicus | reverse complement strand
CACCACCGCCCCGGTATTGCTGTCGATCACCAGCCGCGGGCTTCCCAGATGATCACTGACTATCGCGTAGTTGATCCCGCCCTTGACCATGTAGGCGGGCACATTGGATTTGTCGGCATAGACGAAGTAGCTGACCACGTTGTTGTCGCCGTCCAGTTCAGCGACGGGGTTCAACTGGTCCTTGTAAAGAAATCCCTGAACCAGCACGCCATCGACCTTCTTGCCGATGCGACGGTTGCGGCCATCGGTCAGGTAGTCGATCACCACATCGTCGCTCAACGTCACGCTGGTCAGGTTGCCAACGGTGTCGTAGCTGTAGAGGGTGGTTCCGCTGCCGTCGGTACGGCTCGCCAGTTCACCGTTGGCCGTGTAGGCATAGTCGGCATCGGCGTAGGCGACCAGTCGATCCTGCGCATCGTAGAGGCCGGTTTCCACGCCGCCGGGGCCTTCGCGGCTCAGGCGATTGCCGTTGGCGTCGTAGGTGTAGGTGGTCGTTTCGCCATCGCGCTCCACCTCGGTGAGACGCCCGGCGGTGTCGTAGGTGTAGCGCTCCGTACGGTCGGGACCGTCAAGGCTTTCGACTCTCTCGGTAATGCGACCGAGCGGATCACGGGTATAGCGAGTGTCCAGGATCGGGGACCCGCTGATCTCCACCTGCTCCTCCGTCAATTCGCCGAACCCGTTGTAGCCCGGATAGGTGTCGATCTCACCGATCTGCACGCCGTCGAACCATCCGCTATCGGACTTGTAGTACAGCAATAGATCTCCTGCTTCGCTAAGCTGGCCGTCGGAATTGTAGATGTGACGGATCTTGAAGTCGTTCACGGAGAGCCCATACAACAGGAGGTCGCCATCCCAATAGTCCCGGGATACCGTGCCGCCGATTTCACCGCTCCATTGCTCGGACTCCAGGAGCGGTCCGAGATAGGTGATGGCCAGTGCCTCACCGTCGGGGGTGGTAATACCGGTTAGTTTCCCCGTGGTGTCATCGTAAGAGTAGGAGGTGCTTCCCACCGGTCGTTGCATGGCGACCTTGTGACCCTTGTCGTCGTACTCGATGATCAACATCCGTCCGTCGGGGCGAGTGACCTCCACCAACTCCTTATCGAGGTTATAGCGGTAGCGAGTAGCGGGGTCTTGGTTGGGATCGATCTCCGGCGGTGTATAGGCGGCTTCCAGGTCTCGCTCCTCATAGGCGAGGCGGTGGAGCTCCCCATTAGGGGTTGTGAGAGCGAGGAGGTTGCCCGCAGCGTCGTATTCGTAGGAGATGGCACCGCCGTCAGGGAAACGACGACGAATTGGGCGCCCGGCGAGGTCATAGTCGATTTCGGTTCTTCGGCCGATAGGGTCTTCCACGGCAGCGAGATTGCCCAGCGCATCGTAGAAGAAGGTGGTTGAGCGCGAGGCGTCACCGTCGCTTGCCGTCATGGCGGCCAGACGACCTCGCTCGTCGTAGCCGAAATCCACGCTATCTCCACCCGGATACTCCGCGCGTTGCAGGCGGCCCCGCTCGTCGAGCCAGGTGGTGGTCACCCGTCCTCGTGGAGTGGTGACCGTCTGCTTCCGGTCAGCGGCGCTGTAGACCTTGCGGGTTACTCCCAGCGGAGTCTCGACTGTTTCTGTCAATTCAACGAAATCGAGTGGATCGTTGGGATTGAGCCCCGTCACGCTCCGCGCCGTTGTCACCAGATACGGTGAGAGGCCCGGTATCGTCAACTTCCGCTTCGACGTTAACGGAGCGTCCATGCCGAATCGCGGATCGGCATCGATATATTGTTGCCTGACGATCCCTCCCGGCAAATACGTCGTCTGGTGACCGTCGCTGTGAGTCTGTTTGATTGTGACGGTTCCATCCCAACTCGTAGTGGTATTGCTGATGAGGTTCCCGGTATAGGTGGAATAGCTGGATGTCCGCCCTTCAGCGCTGGACAGCTTGACTGTGGGCTCTCTGGCACCGTAGAAACTGATGACACTCCGGGAGAGATTCCATCCCCCACCGGCGGGGTCTCGATCGGAGATCAATCGACCTCCCTGGTCGTAGGCGTAGTAACGGGATCGGTCGAGGGGATCGGTGATGGTGGTGAGAAGGCCGGTGGCGGTGTAGCTGAACCGGTACGACTCACCTGCAGGATTGGCGATTTGGTGAAGAAAGCCGTTTTCGTCCAGATTCAGGTCGGTTCGCTGTCCGTTGGGGGCGACCACCGCGCGAGGCCGGCCGTCAGCGTCGCGTTCGATAGTCGTGATCTCTCCGTCGGTCGTCGTGACGGTGATCAGGCGCTCACTCAGATCGAATCCGAAGCGAAACCGCTCATCGCCGGTGAGGGCATCCAAGGTTGCCACGTGGCGTCCGTCTTCAAAGCGGTAGATCTGCGAGCCGTCGGCGGAGGGGATCTGTAAGGGGTCGGTCGACCAGTCGCGCAGGAACCGCCGCCGCAGCCGACTATCCCCCGGCTGGGAAATGTAGAGCGAACCGTCGGGGCCCGACGCCAATCTATTCGGATAGCCGATGGACGCAGCGGTCGCCGGACCGCCGTCTCCGTCATAACCCGAGTGGCGGTCACCAGCCGCGGTGCCAAAAATTCCATCCGGCCCCACCTCGCGCACGAGTCGGCTATTTTTGTCAGCGATGTACAAGGTGCCATCGGAGCCGATGTCAATGTCCCATGGCCATTTGAGGTAGGACTCCGTCGCCAGTTGTCCATCTGCCGAATACCCTGGTGAGCCACAGATACCGGCGAAAGTGGAAGTCAGGCCCGTAGCGTCGATGCGGCGAATGCAGTAGTTGCTGGTGTCGGCAACGAAGAGGCTCCCGTCGTCGGCGACGGCAAGGTCGAGGGGATGATTGAAAAGCGCGTTCAGAGCGGCCGCTCCATCGCCTTCATAGCCCGCTTCGGCCGATCCAGCGACCGTATGAACGATCCCGTCCGGGCCGATCTTGCGGATCCGGTTGTCGTCGGTCAGGTAGATGCTGCCGTCGGCAGCAAAATCCAGCGACTGAAGGTTGGCGAAGGTCGCTTCACGCGCCAGCCCCTCGTCCCCGCCGAAACCCCGCTGGTCGCTTCCGGCAACCACTTCGATCTCCCCAGCGGGCGTCAGCTTTCGGATGCAACTGGGGCTATCGATAAAATAGAGGTCACCGTTTGATGCGAGCTTTACCTCGAATACGTCACCCAGTGGCATTTCCAGGGCGTTCCCCCCTTGGCAGGAGGTGGTTGTCGAATCGTTTCCAGCGAGCTGGGTCAGGCGGCCATCCGGATCGATGCGATAGATGTATCCGGCATCACCGGCATAGACCGAGCCATCATCCGTTACATCGATACCGATTGGCCAAATGTCGAAGAGTGTCGCTAGCTCGCCATCGACCAATGGCCAACGATCGCCTCCTCCCCCGACCGTCTGGATAAGCCAGCCGGAACCGGAAAGAAGGTTGCGCCGGTCACCATTGCCCAGATAGAGCATTCCGCGAGTGGCATCCAATTCGTGGTATAGCGAGAAGCTCCAACCGCCGAGTTCTGCTTGGGAGGAAAACCCCTGGATTCCAGAGAGTTGGACGGTCCAACTGCGCGAGGAGATGAACTCCTGGTCGTCCCGAACGGCTAGCACGCGGGAGCCATCATTTGCCATGCGGGCGAAAGAGCGTGTAGCGCCGAGTGCCGGGCTGTAATAGACAAGGGGGTAGATAAAGCTCATCTCCACGGTTGCGTTGACCGTGCCGGCTACTGGCCGGCCATAGGCGTCCATTCCGTCCCAGACGAAGGTGTAGCTTTGATTTGGTTGTGGAGGGAATCTCAACTCGTGGGTCTGACCTGCGACCATGATTTTCAAGGCGATTCCCTGAAGACTTGGAGGGAGGGTGTCGCCGGTGAGCGGAATGCCTATGGATCGACCGTCCAGCTTGCCGGGCATGCGGTCGCTGCGGTAGTGAAGTGAATACGGGGTACCTACCAGGGGAATGTCCTCTCCCAGCGATTGGGCTTGCACGTCAATCACACAACCCGGGCACTCGGTATTGTCCTTGGTATCGGCAGGCTTCTCCGACTCCGTTTCCGGTTTGTTATCGTTCGCTGAGGGGGCCTCCGCATCCGGTGGCGGCTGCACCGGCCAATTGCAGTCCCACGGCGAAAAGTGCTCGATCGGCACC
>NZ_BAAHXB010000196.1:0-4144 GCF_054657215.1 Endothiovibrio diazotrophicus | reverse complement strand
AACCACCGCACCAGTGTTGCTATCGATCACCATCTTCGGGCTTCCCAGGTGATCACTGATGATCGCGTAGTTGATCCCGCCCTTGACCATGTAGGCGGGCACGTTGGATTTGTCGGCGTAGACGAAGTAGCTGACTACGCTGTTGTCGCCGTCCAGCTCGGCGACCGGATTGAGCTGATCCCGGTAGAGGAAGCCTTGAACCAGTACGCCACCGACCTTCTTGCCGATGCGGCGGTTGCGGCCGTCGATCAGGTAGTCGATCACCACGTCGTCGCTCAACGTCACGCTGGTCAGGTTGCCAACGGTGTCGTAGCTGTAGAGGGTGGTTCCGCTGCCGTCGGTACGGCTCGCCAGTTCACCGTTGGCCGTGTAGGTATAGTCGGCATCGGCGTAGGCAACCAGTCGATCCTGCGCATCGTAGAGGCCGGTTTCCACGCCGTCGGGGCCTTCGCGGCTCAGGCGATTGCCGTTGGCGTCGTAGGTGTAGGTGGTCGTTTCACCATCGCGTTCCACCTCGGTGAGACGCCCGGCGGTGTCGTAGGTGTAGCGCTCGGTGCGGTCGGGGCCGTCGAGGCTTTCGACTCTTTCGGTAATACGACCGAGCGGATCACGGGTATAGCGAGTCTCCAGGATCGGGGACCCGCTGATCTCCACCTGCTCCTCCGTCAATTCGCCGAACCCGTTGTAGCCCGGATAGGTGTCGATCTCACCGATCTGCACGCCGTCGAACCATCCACTGCCGGATTGGTAATAGAGTTTGGCGTCCCCGGCATAGGTCAGCTGACCATCCTGATTGTAGTCGTGGCGAATCCGCAAGCCGTTGACGGATAGCCCGTCCAGCATGAGGTAGTCGTCCCAGTAGTCCCGGGATACCGCGCCGTTGACCTCTCCGCTCCACCGCTCCGATTCCAAGAGCGGCCCCATATAGGCGAAGGCCAGCGTTCCTCCATCGGGAGCGGTAATGCCGATGAGTTTTCCGGTGGTGTCGTCGTAGGAGTAAGCGGTGGTTCCCGCCGACCGACGCACCGCGACCTGATGCCCCTTGTCGTCGTACTCGATGGTCAATATCCGACCGTCGGGACGGGCGACTTCCACCAACTCCTTGTCGAGGTTGTAACGGTAACGGGTGGCAGGGTCCCGCTCGGGATTCAGCTCCGGCGGGGTGTACGCGGCCTCCAGGTCGCGCCCCTCGTAGGCAAAGCGGTGGGAGTCGCCGCCAGGGGTGGTGAGCGCAAGGAGATTGCCGGCGGCGTCGTACTCGTAGGAAACGGTACGCTCGCCGGGGAGCCGACGACGGATCGGCCGGCCGGACAAATCGTAGTCGATCTCGGTCCTTCGGCCAATGGGGTCTTCCAAGGCGGCGAGATTGCCCAGGGCGTCATACTGCAAGGTGGTGGAGCGAGCGGCCTCGCCATCGCTTGCCGTCATTGCAGCAAGGCGGCCTCGCTCGTCGTACTCGAAATTTACTCGGTTTCCACCTGGATACTCCACCTGCTGCAGGCGACCCCGCTCATTGAGCCACGTGGTGGTCACCCGCCCCTTCGGCGTGGTCACGGTCTGCTTGCGCTCGGCAGCATTGTATACGGTGCGGGTTTCCCCAAAGGGGGTCTCGACCGTTTCTGACAGTTCGTCGAAATCAAATGGGTCGCTCGGACTTCCGCCCACCTTACTCCGAGCTGTACTCACCTGATAGGTCGAGAATCCCGACAAGGAAAGACGTTCTGTAGACGTTACGGGAGAGCTCATGCCGAACCGCGGATCGGGGGCGTAGGACTCCTGATGTGTCGATCCGTCCGGAAGAGCGGTGTGCCTGGTCCCGTCGCTGAAACGCATTGCCGTGGTTACAGTGCCGTCCGGTGCAGTGGTTGTCTGCGTGGAAATCCAGCCTGCGTATTTTCGAAAGGTACTCCTCCGTCCCTCTTGGCTGGTGAGCGTAGTCGTGGTCCCGGTGTAAAGGAATCGATCTGCACGTCGCTCGAGGTCCCAACCCCCACCCGCTGAATCACGATCGGTGACAAGCCTCCCGGATGCGTCGTAGGCGTAGCTTCGGGTTCGATCCAGGGGATCGGTCATGGTGGTGAGCAGGCCGGCGTTTGCATAGCCAAACCGATACTGCTCACCCGCGGGGTTGGTAATTTCCGAAAGATATCCGTTTTCATCGAGGTCAAGTGCGGTTCGCTGGCCGTTGGGCGCCACCAGGGCCAATGGTCGGCCTTCGCTATCGCGTTCGATCGTCGTCACTTCGCCGTCGATGTCGGTGACGGCAACAAGACGTTCATTTTGATCAAAGCTGAAACGATAACGCTCGTTGGCGGTGAGCGCGTCCAGGGTCGCCACATGGCGGCCGCCTTCAAAACGATAGATCGAAGAGCCGTCCGCGGAGGGGATTCGTACCGGATCGGCAGACCAGTCATACAGGAAACGGCGCCGCAAGCGACTCTCTGTCGGCTGGGAAATATAGAGCGATCCGTCGGGAGCCGATGCCAATCGATTCGGACGCCCCACCGACGCAGCGGACGCGAGACCACCGTCTCCGTCATGGCCCATCACCCCGTTTCCAGCGGCGATGCTAATGATTCCCTCGTCATCGACCTCATACACGGCTTGGTTCTCTTTGTCGGCAATGTACAGGGTGCCGTCGGAGCCGATATCGATGTCATACGGCCAATTCAGATAAGAGGAGGTTGCCTCGCTCGCGCTTCCGGTACTTCCTGCCGTACCGCATATGCCGGCGACGGTGGAGACCAGCCCGGAAACGCCAATATGGCGAACGCAATGGTTGCCGGTATCGGCGACGTAGAGGCTACCATCGGCGGCAATAGCCAAATCGAGGGGGTGGTCGAACAGTGCATTCAGGGCGAATCCACCATCGCCACCAAAACCCGCAGTGGATGAACCGGCGAAGGTGTGGATCACCCCGTCCGGGCCGATCTTGCGGATCCGGTTTTCGTCGGTAAGGTACACGCTGCCGTCAGCGGCCACCTCGAGCGAGTCGAGATCCGCGAAGGTTGCATCCCGAGCGGGTCCTTCATCACCGCCATACGCCACCTCGTCACTCCCGGCAACAACCCGGATCTTCCCATCGGTCGTCAGCTTCCGTATGCAGGTTGCTCCGTTTTCGATGAAATAGAGATCGCCGTTCGGCGCGAGCTTGACCTCGAATACGTTGTTCAACGGCATCTCCAAGCCGACTCCATCCTCACACGAGGTTTCGTTCGAGCCGTTTCCGGCCAGTAGCGTGAGCCGACCGTCGAGGCCAATGCGATAGATGTAGCCGTCGTCCCCCGTATAGATCGATCCATCGTCAGCCACATCGATACCAACCGGCCAGATGTCGAAGAGTGACACATCTTCTCCATCGACCACCGGCCAACGATCTCCTCCGCCAGCAGCGGTCTGGATGAGCCATCCGGAGCCGGTGCGCAGGTCGCGCCGATCGCCATTTCCTCGGTATAGCATCCCGTCAGCTGCGTCCAGTTCGTGGTAGACGGAGAGACTCCATCCGCCCAGCCCTACCCGGGAGGAGAATCCTTTGCTGCCGGTAAGCTGTACCGTCCAGCTGCGCGAGATGCCGAACTCCTGATCCTCGCGAACAGCAAGTATTTGGGCACCATTGATTGTCGATCGCGCGAAAGAGCGCAACGAGCCGAATGCTGGACTGTAATAAACAAGGGGATAGACGTAACTCACCTCCACGGTGGCCATGGCAGAGCCGGAAACCGGCCTACCGTAGGCATCCAGTCCATCCCAGATGAAAGTGTAATTCTGGTTGGGTTGCGGAGGAAATTCCATTTGATGGGTCTGACCCGCAACGGAGATTTTCAGCCGAACTCCTTTGAGAATCGGCGGAACGCCACTGCCAGTGAGCGGGATTCCCATGGATCGGCCGTCCAAGCGGCCCGACATACGATCGCTACGGTAGTGGAGGGAATAGGGAGTTCCCACCAACGGGATGTCCTCGCCCAAGGATTGGGCCTGCACGTCGATCACGCACCCTGGGCACTGCGTATTATCCTTGGTATCCGAAGGCTTTTCCGAGTTGGTTTGTGGCTTGTTGGCTGTCGGCGATGGTGAAGCTGCGCCACCAATCGAGAACGAGCCGGGCCAATTGAAATCCCACGGCGAAAAATGCTCGATCGGCACT
>NZ_BAAHXB010000195.1:0-4196 GCF_054657215.1 Endothiovibrio diazotrophicus | reverse complement strand
TTGGTCGATCCGGCTACACAGGGCGGGCCAATGCTCTTAGGGAACATCGAAATGGCGACCGAGATTCAACAGCGTGCGTTGCCGCACCTTGCCGCCGACTCGTTCCGAGCTGACCAGTCGGTGGGTGTAGTAGCCCTCTCCTGTAGTCGTGTTACGCGTTCGTGTGCGACGAATGTACATGCCCATGACCGTACAGCGGGGGACGGCATAATGGCAATAGCCCGATAAGCGATTATGGCACTACAACGCAGAAAACAAACTTCGAAATGCGAAGAATCAATAAGTTACGAGTGAATCTTTCTCGAATTCCTGCCATTTTTGGACAGTGGCTGTTAAATGTGGGCTAATGCCGCGGGCGCAGGATGCGCAGGAGCGGTGAAGGGGGAATGATCCCCGTCCCGCAGCAGCTCCAGCGCGTGACGGAAACTGACCCCCTGGCGCTTCATCACCCACTGGATGACGTCTCCCCCCTCGCCGCAGGCACCGAGGCAGTGCCAGAGGTTCTTCTCCGGCGAGACCACCAGCGACGGCTCCCGGTTGTCGTGGAAGGGGCAAAGCCCCAGGTAGTCCTTGCCGTGCTTCTTCAGGGTGACGCCCTGGCTCTCCACCAGACGGACCAGCGAGACCTCCCGCTTCAGCCGGTCGATCTCCTCTTGTGCGATACGGGCCATGGGCGCCTCCTCCAAAAACGTGTCAAGGCCCTTGCGGACTTTTTTCGCCGTTGATCTTCGCGTCATTCATTTGTACGATTACCGGACATTTTGAGTGGCGAACGATAGGCGTGCAACTCCGATGAACGAAAACCGGTCTTATCACTGACGGACATACCGAGCAAAGAGGGTTGCGTATGTCCAAAAAGATCAACGAGGAGTTGAGTAGCTTCGGCAAGCGACTGGCCAAGCTGCGCAAGGCCGCCGGGTATACCCAGCAACAACTGGCCGACGAGATCGGCGCCACGCGCCGGATGATCGCCTACTACGAGGCGGAGAGTCAGCACCCGCCGGCCAACATGCTGGTGGATTTGGCCAGGGCCCTGAGCGTCAGCGCCGACACCCTGCTGGGGATAAAGCCCATCGAGGCGGTACCGCTCAGCAGTCGGCTGGAGCGTCGGATTCGGCAGATCGAGACGCTGGGGCCCAAGTCACGACAGCAGATCACCCAGCTGATCGATACCTTTGTCGAGGCCGAGCAGCTAAAGAAAAAGGCCAACGCCCATTGAGGCGGAGGAGAGGACCATGGAACAGATTGCCAATCTACATATCGAGAAGCTGCCGGAAGGCGTCTATCTGGCGACCAGTGACGACATTCCGGGTTTGGTCGCCCAGGGGCGCACCATCACCGAGACGGTGGAGATCGCCCGCGACGTTGCGAGGAAACTGATGGAGGCGCAGGCCGAGCACCACCACCAGGCCAAGCTGGCGGCGGTACAGGACTCGTTCGACTACCCGCTGATCGTGGGCAGCTGATGGGCCGGCTGGCCGGTTTCAAGTACCGCCGGATCGTGCGGAAATTGAAGGCGCTGGGCTTCGAGTTCGACCGTCAGGCGGCGGGTAGTCACGAGATCTGGTTCAATCCGGCGATGGGCCGTTTCACCACCATCCCCAACCATCCGGGGGATATGCCCGAGGGGACCCTGAAGGCGATTCTCCGGCAAGCCGGGATCACCGCGGAGCAGTTTCTGGCCGCGTAGGGAGTACCGCAAAACAGGATGTTTGAAGAAACGTTGGTCCGGAGAGTTGCACCTCTCCGGACCAGCTAACCACAACCCAACTGACGAGGAGTTGCGTCATGGCTGATGACGATTCTACGGGCAACGTGCGCCCGGTGAGAAATCCCCTGGAGCGGCGGCTGACGGGGCAGGGGCGCTGTTCTACGAGAATCCGCCGCGGCGGAGCGATCCGCCGGGGGCGCAGGGGCGGGGGCGGCGGGTGCCGTGGTTGCAGCTGAAGGGGCAGTGGCTCGCCGCCGCCGGCTTCGAGGCGCGCACGGCGGTGAAGGGGCACGGGTCATGCGCGACTGTCTGGTGGTGACGGTCGCCGAGGAGGATTGAGGAGCAACACCAAGCCCCGCCCGGTCGGTGATCGGGCGGGGCTTTTGTTTGCGTGAGTAAATGTATTACACACTCATTAGGCGGTCCCAAAAGATGTTGCCTTTAATGAGGTTTGGTGTGGGTATTACCTTTCCTGAAAGCTGAATGCTGCTGTCGTCTTCGTCGACTTTTATATTCACATATATGTTGAGATCGCAATATGAAAGATATATCTTGTTGATAGATATGTATGCGGTACATGAGCCGTCATGTCTTTTTTCTATTTTTGCGCTTTCATTTTTGTTGTTTTTATAAATGGTCGTTTTATTGGGCGCTGTAATTTTCATTGATGTTAGTTCTATAGGTGAGTCGCACCTATCATTATCAGATACGGATATCAGTATGTCATATGGTGATGTTCGTATCGATCCAGTGTCGTTTTTTATATCTGACCCAATTATCTTTACTTCTACGTTTGTTGCCTTTTTGGTTGTTCCGATGCTGGAGAATGCTAAGTCGTAATGGCTGTATGACGAACACCCAATGGTGGTGGTTGCAAGAAGCAGCATTAACGCATGGTGTAGGCGAGTGGATGCAAAGTGTATGAGATCAATCACTGATAGCATCTCCGCTCAACCGGTTTGCAGCTTGCAGATATCCTGCAAATGATATCGGTTTGCTCGTTTTCGTCGTTACCCCAAATGAAGTAAGGAATAATGTTAACGATAAGATGTGGTATGCCAAGGACGTAGTGAGGAGAGTAGAAATTGTATGTCCCGGCATTTACGGGGTCAGTTACAAGTCTGCCAGATTTGTCAAAGACAACTTCAGAGTGTCCGTCGGAAAATATGTATTTGACATTTGATTCGTTGCCCTTGCCCATCTGATGAAAAATAGATTTGTTGGGCGGCAATTTTTCCCAATTCCGTTGTGCGTAATCCTGATTTACGTATTCGTTGTAGTTATTCCGATTGAAGTGCCAGTCGTTGTACCAAGCGAGGCCCAGGGGATCAATTCTGGATATGGGGTTTCCTGAAACATAGGCGTAACTATTGACCCCACCCAACAACCCAATCGGATCCGAACTGATAAACCTCTTCAGCCCCGGATCATAATACCTCGCCCGGTAATAGTAGAGCCCAGTCCCATCATCCTCCCGCCCGGTATACCCCAACGAGTTCCGCTCGTCCGCCCCCGTATGCACCGACTCCCCAAAGGGACTATAAGCATACTCATCCGAAACCCACCCCCCTTCATCCGCCAGCCCAACCACCGACCCCAGCGCATCCGATAAGAGCTGCTTATCCCCAGCCGCCGCATAGCGCCCCAGCACCTCATCGATCATCAACCCGGTGTGGTAGGTGGCCCCCAGCGCACTGCCGGCCAGCTCCGCCACCGCCTGCGCGCCATCATACAGGAATCCGGTGGTCACCCCGTTGACGGTTTTCTCGATCCTACGCCCCTGGTGGTCGTACTTGAAGCGCGCCGTGCCGTTGGGCCCGTCTATGGCGACCAATTGCCCGCGGGCATCCCAGCTGTAGGCCACCGGCCCCTGTTCGGTCTCCCGGCTGATCAAATTCCCGTTGTCGTCGTAGTTCAGCGCGTAGCCGTTGTAGCTGAGCATCCGGTTGGCGTCGTCGTAGACCCCGTTGAACAGTGTCTCCGGGGTCGAGCTGGTGCGCGTCCGGTTGCGCCGAATCCGGTTGCCGGCGGCGTCGTACGCGTAGTCGATGCGGTCCACCTCGCCGCTGGAGGCGTCGAGGTAGGCGATGCTCAGCAGGTCCCCGGCGGGGCTGTAGGCGTAGCGCTGGATGATGCCGTTGGGCAGCTCCTTTTCGCTCAGTCTTCCCGCCGTGTCGTAGCGGTAGAGCGCCCGTCGTCCGTCGTGCTCGATGGTGGTCACCCGCCCGGCGGCGTCGTAGCCGTAGGTGGTCAGGGAGAGCCCGTTGACCCGGCGGGCGGTGAGCTGGCCGGCGGCGTCGTAGGCGTATTCCACGGTGCCGCGCGCATAAGGAGTCAGGTCTTTCTTATTGCTTTTTCTGCTCGACTGATAATGCGGCTGATATAGGAATAGTGAAGGCCAAAGTGTTCCCCGATCTCTTTCATGCTGTAGCCGCCACTCCCATAGGCGGCCACAATGGCCTCATCGCGCCCGCCCGGTGGTCTA
>NZ_BAAHXB010000194.1:0-4757 GCF_054657215.1 Endothiovibrio diazotrophicus | reverse complement strand
CGGATCGACGAAGGTTTCGGCCAACACGACCTCATGGCCGAAGCGCGCCTGCCAAGCCTCGGCCAGACCCCGCAACGACAGCGCCAGCACCTTGGAGGCCAAGTGCTCGACGCGCACCCACGGCAACACCAGGAAGCGAACGTTGTTCGCCACCGCCGAGAGCCGCTGGCGCCGCTGCTGCGCCGACCAACCCACCCAGCGGTCGCGGCACTCGACCTTCCACGCCGCGCTGGCCCAGCCCAGGCAGGCCACCACTTGGTCGTCGAGCCAGACCAGTTGCTTGAGGTGCTCGCCGACCAGCTTGGGGCGACCGAGGTAGTGATGATGATGGACCAGATAGTCCCACAGATAACGCTCGGCGCCCTCGGCGGGGCGAATCTGCGGTTCGGGATAGTCGCCGACCCGCCCGCTCAGCTCCTGCCGGACGAACAAGGGGGCTTGGGAGAAGTCCTGGGGCTTGAGATTGTTCTTCGGTCGCAGGCGGGGAGGCAACTGGACATGGCCGGCCTCCTCCAGACGCAACAGCAGATCGCGGGCGGCGTACTCTTTGAGCTTGCCGTTCGCTTGACGCCAGTCCCACTGCTCGCAAAGCTGCCGGGCGATGTGGCTGCGCCCCCGGGCGTAGTGGATGGCAATGGCTTCGCGGATCTCCCGCAGATCGACCTCGCTCAGGTCGCGGCCCCGGTAGCGCAATACGATTTCGTGGTCTTGTCCTTCCATGGACGAGAAAGTTACCCGCTTGGCGTTTCTGACGTCAGCGGTTTTTCAAAGGGCTAAAGTCTTACTACAGGAAGGACTATTTCTTTTTCCACCCGTTTCGGTCGATAGCGGCGTAGATGGTCGTACGGGAAACGCCAAAGATTCTCGCCACTTGGCGGATATTCCAACCGGTGAGTTGAAGGAGCTTCAACATTACCGCGTCACGGGATTTCGGGTCTTTCAGTGAAGCGCTGTTTTCTGGATAGAGGGCAGGATCGAAAAGGATGTCAGCAGCTTGGTTCACCGTTATGACCGAGCACTTGCCCATGCTGCCCTGCACAGCCACATTCGCTACTGCGTTGCGCAGGTCTCGCAGGTTCCCCCACCACGACATCGACTCAAACAGCGCCAACGTTTCGGGAGCGAATTCGAGATCCTGGTTGAGAGAGGGGTTTTCTCGGAGCGTTTCCGCGAGGAAATATTCGGAAAAAGCACGCACCTTTTCCGGAGTTTCTCTCAGCGGAGTCAGCGATATGCGCCAAGTCGATAATCGATAATACAGATCTCGCAGAAAGCTCCCTCGTTCAATCAAGCAGTGAAGATCTTTGTTTGTAGTTACGATCAGGCGGATGTCGCTGGATTGAAAGTCGTGCTCCGCACCTACCCTCGATATTTTTTTGTCATCAAGGAAGCGAAGCAGCTTTTGTTGCCCCTCTATCGGGAGGTAATCGATATCGTCCAGGATCAGCGTGCCCCCATTGGCTACAGCCAACACACCATCCCGGCTCGATACCGCCCCGGTAAAGGCGTTTTTCATATGGCCAAACAGCGCCGAGTCAATCAGGCCGGGGGAGTTCACGAATTCTCCACACCCCTTTACCAGCACCGACCGATCAGCTCTGGATGAGTGATAATGGAGTTCCTGGGCTAGAACGGTCTTTCCGGTACCTGTTTCGCCCGAGATAAGCACCGGCCCCTCCAGCATCGCAATACGCCGCTGGGTCTCACTCAACTCCGGCCTCAAAAACTGGCTGTTCGAAACCAGCTTAAGGCCCGGCCCGTCCAGCCCGTGATTTTCTATTGACTCCATGTGCTCGATACCACGTATTACGAAATACAGAATAAAAAGCAAATAGCCATCGACACATCAGAGTTTCAGAAAAGGCCTAGATTCTCTTCTTACCGGCCGCATCCGATGTAACATTAATAGACGCATCCCACTACGCATTAGTGCATACGTTTATTCAATGCGTGTCAATAATCTCCCTTGAACAACGAGCCATTTTCTTACAAAGAATGTCAAAATTCTTACATATTCAAACGACTGTTTTTATGCGAAAACAACATTTGGCGTCGGCTAACTATCACACAAAGCGCACCGGTAGATCGCCCCCTAATTTGGAGGAAAACTCACGACACCGGCGTAGACACCATTTCATTGGCCTCCTTCTACCTCGACGACCATCGTAACGCCTCCCTCCCCTCTAGCCGGCTTTTCTGGCCTTCTTGCCCCGAATTTGCGTTCACGTAAGAGACGCAAATCGCGCCCGCTTCGACGAATCAGCATTTTCCTACACGGTTTGTTTGAAAAATCTGCTAGCAACATGCTAATAATCGCCACACCCGCCGTCCGCCCGGCGCCCGTAACAACGCCACACCAGGGACTCCCCATGACCCCCGAAACCCTCAACTTCCTCAAATGCAAACTCCCCTGGATCCTCCTACTCCTGTTCCTGCTCTTCTACACCTTCATCCCCAACAAGGGGCTGATCGGCCCGATCCAGCTGCCGCGTGACGACGCTATGCTCAACAACCAGGACGTGCAGTGGTGGTACTGGACCGGGCACCTGGAGAGCGAGGATGGGCGCAAGTTCGGCTTCGAGCTGGTCTTCTTCGCCTTCGACCAATTCATCATCCTCAAGGAACAGCTGGTGCAGGCGGCGGTCACCGACATCAACGGCAACAATTTCCACTACGGCGAGGACGTCACCTTCTTCGACCTGCCCCACGAGATTCCCAACCGTTTCGACCTCTCCGCCGACAACAAGCACTTCGCCGCCACCGCGATGGGCGGCAACGGCGAGGACCACATCACCGCCAATCTCGGTGAATACGCCTTCGACCTCCAGCTGAAGGCGGGCAAGAAGCCGGTGCTGCACTACGCCGGCGGCCCCCACCCCTACCGCTTCGGCGGCTACACCTACTACTACTCCCGCGAGGCGATGGAGGCGAGTGGCACCCTGACCGCCCACGGCAAGGAGTACAAGGTGAGCGGCACCGCCTGGTTCGACCGCCAGTACGGCGACCTGCTGCCGGCGGTCTCCCAGGGCTGGCAGTGGTTCGCCATCGAGCTCAACGACAACCGCCAGCTGATGCTCTACTACATCAACGGCCAGAAGAACGACGTGGAGAACTACGCCTCGCTCACCGACGCCAAGGGCCACACCCGCGTCTACGGCCCGGGGGAGTTCACCATCGACATCCTCGACCACTGGACCAGTCCGCATACTGGATGCGAATACCCGAGCAAGTGGAACATCCAGCTCGACGACGAGACCTTCGTGGTGACCCCGCAGGTGGCCGACCAGGAGCTGCGCGCCAAACACGGCTTCTGGGCCAGCCCGGTCTACTGGGAGGGGGCGAGCAGTGTCGCCCGCGCCGACGGCTCGCCCGCCGGCCAGGCCTACGTGGAGCTCAACGGTTTCTGCCGCGGCAAGATGATCGACCTGAAGAACGCGCAGCCCAAGCCCACGCCCATCAACTAGGGGAACGGCGCCATGAGCATCGATCCGAGCAAGCCGAATAGCTTCCTCCAGGTGGCGCTGTGGATGGTGGCGGCTGTGATGATCCCGTTCGCCATCACCCTCTCCACGGTGCACGACCCCAGCCAGCCGCCCAACTACGCCGCCAACCCGACGCCTTACGGCTACACCTGGAGCCTCTCCATCTTCTGGGTGCCGATCCTGATCTTCCACGCTTGGTTCAACCGCTACCCGGAGTTCCGGGTGGAGCGCAAGGCCTACTGGCTGGTGGTGGCGGCGATCTTCCTCCTCGGCACGGTGCTCGACGTGGGCTTCGGCTACCACTTCTTCTACTTCCCCAACACCGGGGCGGTGGCCGGGCTCTACATCCCCGCCTTCGACTGGGGCGGCTTCCACTGGGTGTCGAGCTACCTGCCGATCGAGGAGTTCGGCTTCTACCTGCTCGGCGGCATCTTCATCGCCACCCTCTATCTGTGGGGGGTGGTCTACTGGTTCCGCCGCTACAGCCACGACGACCACGCCGCGGTCTGCCGCGGCCTGCCCAAGCTGGGCGGTTTCCACGGCCGCCTGCTCGCCGCGGGGACCGCGCTGATCGTGCTGGCGGTGGTGGCGAAGAAGCTCGGCCCCTACCCCGCGGGGTTCCCCGGCTACTTCACCTTCATCGTCCTGCTCGGCCTGCTGCCGGGGGTGTTCCTGATGCGCACGTTGCAGTATTTGATCAACTGGCGCGCGTTGATGTTCACGGTCTTCGTGCTGCTCGCCATGTCGATCGTCTACGAGGCGAGCCTCGGCGTCCCCTACGGCTGGTGGAAGTACCACAACGAGCAGATGATCGGCATCCTCATCGGCGCCTGGTCCTATCTGCCGATCGAGGCGGTGATCATCTGGCTGATCATCGGCTTCGTCGCGGTGCTGCTGTTCGAAGGGCTGCGCGCCTACTTCTACATGGAGCGCAGTGCCAAGGAGGCGCTGCTCGGCACCCGAGAGGGGAACGGGTAGGGTGTGCCGACGACGGGAGGCGCACCGGCTTCTACGGAGGGCAGTGCGCCTCGCCCCTCGGCACACCCTGTTGGTCATCCCGGCAAGCCGCGCTTTTGGTGGATGCGTGGCGCTTATCCGCCCTACCCGCGGGATGAATCGGTCGCGAAAACGGGATGACGACTTACCACCGGCCGCGTCTCCCGCCATCGGCACGGCAACGCGCCCGCCGTAGGTTGGCGCTACCGCGCCGACGCGAACGGGGGCAGCGGCCTTTCGCCGCCTCCGCCGAACCTTCCGAATGGGGTGTTCCGTTCT
>NZ_BAAHXB010000193.1:0-4846 GCF_054657215.1 Endothiovibrio diazotrophicus | reverse complement strand
GGCCTGGCGCTTCTGGGGGGCGCCCTTCGGGTGAGCCGCTGGGCGGCCATCCGCCGCGTCCCCTACAGGGATGTAGGGGAGGGGCGCGAGCAGGACGCGGTAAGCCTTGCGCTCTCTTGAGGCAGGGCGGCTGCCCCGGCGAGAGCGCGCCTTGCGGCTGACCGCCCAGCGACTCACTGATGGCCGATTTGTGGGTAAAGGGCAGGCCTAGTCCTCCGAGGCCGAGGTCTCACCGGCCCCCGCCTCGGCAGCGGCCCCGCGCTGCGGCAGCAGCTTGGCGCGCAGCTTGGTGTCGATGTCGTTGGCGATCTCCGGGTTCTCCTTGAGGAAGTTGCGCACGTTGTCCTTGCCCTGGCCGATGCGGTCGCCGTTGTAGCTGTACCAGGCGCCCGCCTTGTCGACGATCCCCTCCTTCACCCCGAGGTCGATCAGCTCGCCCTCGCGCGAGGAACCCTCACCATAGAGGATCTCGAACTCCGCCTGCTTGAAGGGCGGGGCCATCTTGTTCTTCACCACCTTCACCCGGGTCTCGTTGCCGATCACCTCGTCGCCCTTCTTGATCGATCCGATGCGGCGAATGTCGAGGCGCACCGAGGCGTAGAACTTCAGCGCGTTGCCGCCGGTGGTGGTCTCCGGAGAGCCAAACATCACGCCGATCTTCATGCGGATCTGGTTGATGAAGATCACCAGGGTGTTGGAGCGCTTGATGTTGGCGGTGAGCTTGCGCAACGCCTGGGACATCAGCCGCGCCTGCAGGCCGACGTGGGAGTCGCCCATCTCCCCCTCGATCTCCGCCTTCGGGGTGAGCGCGGCCACCGAGTCGACCACCACCACGTCGACCGCCCCGGAACGGACCAGCATGTCGGTGATCTCCAGCGCCTGCTCGCCGGTGTCGGGTTGGGAGACCAGCAGCTCGTCCACCTGCACGCCGAGCTTCTCGGCGTAGCTGGGGTCGAGGGCGTGCTCGGCATCGACGAAGGCGCAGGTGCCGCCCTTCTTCTGCGCCTCGGCGATCACCTGCAGGGTGAGGGTGGTCTTGCCCGAGGACTCCGGGCCGTAGATCTCGATGACCCGTCCCTTCGGCAGGCCACCGATGCCGAGCGCGATATCAAGGCCGAGCGAACCGGTGGAGATCGCCTCGACGTCGCGCACCGCGCTGACGTCGCCCATGCGCATCACCGCGCCCTTGCCGAACTGCCGCTCGATCTGGCTCAATGCGGCGCCCAGCGCCTTTTTGCGATTGTCGTCCATTCTGCTTGCCACCTGTTGTTTTATACATGCAATGAACGGAAGGGTAGCACACCCCCGCGGATGCTGCCTACCCCTGGAGTCGATATCGACGTGACGGCGGGTCGGCTCTGTCACACCGATGCGAACGGAGGCACCGCCCGACGGCATTTCTGCCCGACTTGCCGAACGGAATGCGCCGCGCGGAATGATGGTCATGGCCGCAAGCGCTGCCCTCGCTCACATCGGCGCGGTAGCGCCGACCTCTGTGGAAACCGCGAGTCATCGCTGCGTTGTGCTATCGTCGGCGGCTTGTCCGGTTCACCTGCAACGCGGAGTCGATCACGCAAATGGAGACCTTCGATTCACTGATGGAGATCACCAGCCGCCCGCCGCTGGTGTTCGTCTCGGGCCGCGGCTCGTGGCTCACCGACGAGCGGGGGGATGACTACCTCGACTTCGTCCAGGGCTGGGCGGTCAACTGCCTCGGCCACTCGCCGCAGCCGGTGGCGGAGGCGATCGCCGCCCAGGCCGGCCGGCTGCTCAACGCCAGTCCCGCCTTCTACAACCGGCCGATGCTCGATCTGGCCGGGCGGATCACCGCCCACAGCGGCTTCGACCGGGTGTTCTTCGCCAACAGCGGCGCCGAGGCCAATGAGGGGGCGATCAAGCTGGCGCGCAAGTGGGGCGCGCTGCACCGCGGCGGCGCCTTCGAGATCATCACCATGGAGCACGGTTTCCACGGCCGCACCCTGGCCACCATGTCGGCCACCGGCAAGCCGCAGTGGGCGTCGCTGTTCGAGCCGAAGGTCCCCGGTTTTCCCAAGGTGCCGCTGAACGACCTGGCGGCGGTGGAGGCGGCGGTCAGCCCGCGCACCGTGGCGGTGATGCTGGAGCCGGTGCAGGGTGAGGCCGGGGTGATCCCGGCGGACCACGCCTTCCTGCGCGGCCTGCGCGAACTGGCCGACCGCCACGGCCTGCTGCTGATCTTCGATGAGGTGCAGACCGGCATGGGGCGCACCGGCCCGCTGTTCGCCTACCAGGCGAGCGGGGTGGAGCCGGACATCATGACCCTGGGCAAGGGGCTCGGCGGCGGCGTGCCGATCTCCGCGCTGGTGGCCAAGGAGGGGGCCTGCGTCTTCGAGCACGGCGACCAAGGGGGCACCTTCAACGGCAACCCGCTGGTGTGCGCCGCCGCCACGGCGGTCTTCGACACCCTCACCGCCCCCGGTTTCCTGGAGCGGGCACAGGCCCGCGGGGCAGATCTGCGCGAGGCCCTGGAGGGGCTCTCCGCCCGCCACGGCCTGGGCGAGGTTCGCGGCAGCGGCCTGCTGCTCGCCCTCGACACGGTGGAGCCGATCGCCGCGGCGGCAGTGGCCCTCGCCCTGGAGCGGCGCCTGCTGCTCAACGCCCCGCGTCCCGCCACCCTGCGCTTCATGCCGTCGCTCAGCGTCAGCGAGGAAGAGATCGTGCGGATGATCGGCATCCTCGACGGGATCCTCGGCGAACTGTCGGGCAGACCATGAGCGAGCTGCCCGGCACCACCCGACTGCTGCTGCGCCACGCCGTGCGCTGGCGCGACCGCCGCCCGCTGTTCGTCGATCCCCCGGACGCCGCCAGCCTACGCGCGCTGGCCGAGGCGGCCCCGCCAGCGCGCTTCCTGGTGCGCGATTTCGCCGTCCTGGAACGCGTCGGCGGCCCCACCGCACGCATCCGCTTCGCCGCCTGGCTCGATCTGGAATCTGAGAAGGAGCCGCCCCCCGGGGCGGTCGTGCTGTTCCTGCCGAAAGGCAAGGAGCCGCTGGCGATGGGTGCCGCGATGAGCCGCCGGCTGCTCACCGAGGAGGGCGCACTGCTGCTGGCGGGAGGGAACAAGGAGGGGATCAAATCGGCCGGCAAGCGGCTGGAGGGACCCTTCCGCAAGGTGATCAAGGTGGACAGCGCGTGCCACGCCGCGCTCTTCGCCGCCACCCCCGGCCAGCCGCAGACGGCGGGACTGGAGGGGTGGGAGAGCCGTTGGGAGCTGGCCACCGCGGCGGGCCCGCTGGCGGTGGCCAGCCTGCCCGGGGTGTTCAGCCACGGCCGCCTCGACGAGGGCAGCGCGCGGCTGCTCGAACACCTGGAGCTACCCGACGCCCACGGGCGCATCCTCGACCTGGGCTGCGGCGCCGGGGTGATCGGTGCGGCCATCGCCCGCAGCCACCCGGAGAGTTCGGTGGAGCTGGTGGACACCTCCGCCCTGGCGCTGGAGGCGAGCCGCCGCACGCTGGAACTCAACCGCCTGGAGAATGCCCGCGTCTACCCCTCCGACACCTTCTCGGCGGTACGCGAGCGCTTCTCCGCCATCGTCACCAACCCCCCGTTCCACCAGGGGGTGACCACCGACTATCGGGTCCACGCCGAACTGGCCGCCCGCGCCGCCGACCACCTGGAGCCCGATGGGGAGCTGCTGGCGGTGGTCAACCGCTTCCTGCCTCTCGAGCGGATGCTCGGCGAGTGTTTCCATCCGCCGGAGACGCTGTTCGAGGATGGGCGCTTCCGGGTCTTCCGCGCCCGTCGGCGATGATCGGCTGGCTGCGCCAACGGCGCCGCCGCCGGCTGCTCGAGGGGTGGCGCACGGAGGCCCCGCTGTGGTTCGACGAGATGGCGCGGCTGCCGCTGCTGGAGGGGCTGAACGACGGGGAGCGGGAGCGGCTGTGGCAGTTGGCGCGGCTGTTCCTCCACGAGAAATCCCTGGAGCTCGCCCGGGGGGCGGCTCTCGATGAGCGGCAGCGCCGCCTGCTCGCCCTCCAGGCCGCCCTGCCGATCCTCCACCTTGGACTCGACCACTACCGCGACTGGGTCTCGGTGGTGATCTATCCGGCGGAGTTCGTCTCCGAATTCGACGCGGTGGACGAGGACGGGGTGGCCCACCGCATCCGCCGCCCGCTGACCGGCGAGTCGTGGGACCGCGGCCCGGTGATCCTCGCCGCGGCCGAAATCGAGGAGGGGCTGCGGCGCGACGGGGTCAACGTGGTGATCCACGAGATGATCCACAAGCTCGACGCCCTTGAGGGAGGGATCGCCAACGGCCGCCCGCCGCTGCCGCAGACGATCGCCCCGCGCGAGTGGAGCGAGACCCTGGCCGCCGCCTACGACGATCACTGCCGGCGACTCGACGGCGGTGAGGAGTACTGGCTCGACCCCTACGCCGCGGAGGCCCCGGAGGAGTTCCTGGCGGTCACCGGCGAGCTCTTCTTCGAGCTCCCCCACTGGCTGCGCGACGCCTACCCCGAGGTCTACGACCTCTACACCCGCCTCTACCGTCAGGACCCCGCCGCCCGCCTGACCGACGTCGATCCTGCGTGATCCTCGCCCGCCGTCGCCGCCCTTCCTCGTGAAGGGAACGCCGATCAGGCACCCTGTTCGGCAAGTACGGCAGAAACCTATGAAACGGTGCCCTCGTTCACGTCGGCGCGGTAACGCCGACCTACCCCAACACCCCCCATCTCTCCTTTCCGCGCCGGGCAAAAAAAGCGGGGCCGAACGGCCCCGCTTTTTTTGCCCGGCGCGGAAAGGAGTGCTTAGGGCCCGCGAAAGAATAACTTCCTGTTTTGGAACGCCGAGCCACTCCGCCCGG
>NZ_BAAHXB010000192.1:0-4870 GCF_054657215.1 Endothiovibrio diazotrophicus | reverse complement strand
GGAGTATTGCCCGCCCTGGTCCGCACGGCACTCGAACGAATTCGGCGACACGACGACCTTGAAAGAGATCTCTGTCTTGTAGAAAACCGCGACATACGCCGTGAGTTTTTCCTGGAAGCTCTCCGTCATATCCAAGACCCAACCAAAGGGGTGTTCCGACTCGCCCCATTGGTCGTGGACGACTACCCCTGGTTGCTATCCCTTTTCACCTCCTCCGTAGCCGCCACCAGCCAATGGACCATCGCCCAGTTCCTGTCGCGCAACTTCCAACCCGAATACTCCAGTCTGATTCTCGACGCCTGTGAAAACTCCCCAATCCTCTCCACGGAATTTCGATCGCTTCGTGAGCCGCTCCTGCTGGACTCCGAGCAGGCGGTACGATTGAGAGAACGGCATCGTGAAGAGCTGGAGTGGGCAAATCGCCGCCACGACACGCTGAAGCCATTGACGTCACCCCCGAAGGAGCGAGTGTTGGAGCGATTGAAGGTGATCGAAGCAGGAAATCCCGACGCCTGGGTCGATCTGTTGTTGGAGATGACGTTAACTGACCAAAGCCGCCGATACGACTTCCCTCCCCCGGTCGTCACCGATATGCCGGGTTGGCGAGACTCCGATCAAACCGTTCGCCTGAGAATCATCGATGCAGCCGCCCGCTACCTGGAGCAAGGAACCCCGGAATTCGACGCATTGCTCGATACAACGAGTTACACAGCCTCAGCAATCGCCGCCTTCCCGGCTTTCATCCTGCTCCGATCACAGGCTCCTCAACGTTTGGCCTCGCTGCCGCTATCCATTTGGCAAAACTGGGGGCCTGTTCTAGTGGACGCCAAAGCGGAAGATGAAGATTCCATCCGGGAGGATCGACGATGGCTCCAGGAGCAGGCATGGCGTCATGCCCCCGCAACGATGCTCGACGCCCTGCGTCGGAGCATCGAACGCGATGCGCGAGAACATAAACAGGTCTTCTGTCTCAACCGCCTCTACGTTCCGTGGACCGACACCATCTTCGATCTGATCAGGGAGCGATGGCGAAACCATCAGAAAAACCCGTCGATCGCCCGCTCTCTCTTGGAACCGCTCCTGGCCCGAAAGGACGAGACCTCATGGACAGAATGCGAACGAATCCTTTCCGAAAGGCCGTTGCCCATGGGAAAGGTGTCGAAACGACGCCTGATCCACACCGCGGAACTGGCTCTAAAGCACGACGCCGGACGTGCGTGGGAGCTGTTTCTGGGCGTTGTCGACGACGACCCGGATACCGCCGACGAATTGATCGCCGACGTCGCCTGCAATCGTTCTCATGACTTTGCCTGGGTGGAGGCATTGCAAGAAGAGGCCATCGCCGACTTCTATCTCCTTCTGCGCCGCCGTTATCCGCCCGATGGTGATCCGCCCCCACGAACCGGAGTCTTCGATTATCTCGACCTGCGCGAAGAGGTCAGTCACCTGCGCAATGCACTGATCACGCATCTAGCCTCCCGTGGAAGCACGGCCGCGGTCGCCGCCATGGAACGTCTGGTGGCCATTCACCAGGGCGACAAGTGGCTCCGTTGGCAGCTGACCGACTGTCGCCAAAATACCCTGCGTTCCAGTTGGAAGCCTCCCGGCCCGAAGGAGGTCATTGCCCTTGCCCGAAACCGCGAGCTGGCACTGATACGTAGCGGAGAAGAGCTTCTCGATGCTCTCCAAGACTCACTGTCTCGATTGGAAGAGCGGCTACACGGTTCCCATCCCGTGGTCCAGTTTTTGTGGAACGATGCCACCGGTAGCGCCAAACCGAAAGAAGAGGATGCGCTCTCGGACTTCGTCGCCGACCATATCGAAGGGGATCTCCACAAACGGGGACTGGTCGCCCATCGAGAAGTCCAGGTGCGCCGGCGAGGAAAAGGGATCGGGGAACGGAGCGACATCCTGGTTTCCGCGATCACGCCCGGCGATCCCGAAGGGCACCGAGCGCTCGAAGTGGTCATCGAAACCAAGGGTTGCTGGCATCGGGAACTAGATAACGCTATGGAGACCCAACTGAAGGCACATTACCTCACCGGAGAAAGGCGCCGGTACGGTCTTTATCTGGTCGGCTGGTATCTCTGTGAGAAATGGCTCGAAACAGATGCCAGAAAAAAGAAATGCGGAAAAATGAGGCTACCTGAAGTTCGATCACGCCTATCGTCCCAGGCTGAAAGCTTGAGCGACGAAAAATTTCGGATACGGTCTTACGTTCTCGACATGCGGCTCCCCTGAATTTCACCCTCGCAATTCATTGTGATCAAGCCGCACACATCACTCGCGACGCCCGCCGGGAATTTCGCCTCCTCACGCGGCGTGGCTACGCACCTCCCCCTCCAACCGCCCCCCCAACTTCTCCCGGGCCCGGAGAAGATCGTAGCGATTTTGCAGGTTGAGCCAGAATTGCGGGTCCATGCCGAAGAAGCGGCCCAACCGCAAGGCGGTGTCGGCGGTGATGCCGCGCTTGCCCTGAACGATCTCGCCGATGCGGCGCTGCGGTACGCTGATGTCCTTGGCCAATCGGTACTGGGTGATTTCCATGGGCTTGAGGAACTCTTCGAGGAGTACCTCGCCAGGGTGGATCGGTTCGAAGTCTCGCGTTGACATGTCTCTCATCCTCGGTGGTAATCGACGATCTCGACGTCGTGCACCCCGTCGGAGCGCCAGACGAAACAGATCCTCCACTGCCGGTTGATCCGGATGCTGTGCTGGCCGGAGCGGTCTCCATCCAGTTCCTCCAGGCGATTTCCTGGTGGGACCCGCAGTTGATCAAGATCGGTGGCGGCGTCGAGGATTTCCAGCTTGCGCGCGGCGGCACGCTGGATATCGGGAGGCAACCGCCGGGAGAAGCGACCGCTGAACAGCCGCTCCGCCTCCTTGTCTTTGAACGACTTGATCATATGAATAGCCTAGCGGACTCCGTTAGTAACGACAAGCGTTAGCATGATTCCAATGTCTGACCCCAAAGGCCGGGAACTCCCGGATTTCACCAAGACGCTCTTCCTGGTCGGTGCCGGCATCAGCCTCGACACCCCTTCCTGCATCCCGCCGGCCCGCCCGATCACCCGTCTCTTCTGCGACTGGATCGCCGCCGGCGACGAGGAGCTGGCCGCCGCGCTGCTCGAACGGTGCGCGCCGCGTCACGACCACAACCCCTTCGACTTCATCCGCTTCGAATCGCTGATCGGTGCGATTGACCGGATCACCCCCGGTATCGTGCAGCAACTACGCGGGCTGGAGCGCGCCGGCACCCCCAACGCCCACCACCTCTTTCTCGCCGCGGCGATCGCGCGCGGCGCGCGGGTGATCACCACCAACTTCGACACCCGCCTGGAGGAGGCCGCGCAATGGCAGGAGCACGACCCCGGCCTGATGGTACTGAGCGACCGCCGACGAGTCCCCCGGGAGTCCCACCGCCTGATCAAGCTCCACGGCAGCTTCCCCGAGAACGGCCGGCGGCGTTCCCTCCCCCGCGCCACGCTCAACCGCATCGGCGAGATCGGTCTCGGATTCGACCACTACCCCGGGTTCCGCGACTGGTTCGCCGAGGCCACCGCAGGCGCGACCCTCTACGTCCTCGGCTACTCTGCCTCCGACAGCTTCGACGTGGTCCCGCTGCTCGAAGGGCAGTGCCGGGCGGCGCGTGTGGAGTGGTTCGATTTCGATGCCGACGCCGGCCGGCTCTCCGCCCATGAGGTGCGGCGCGGCGACCCGGCCCCGCTGCCGGAACGACATGGCCGCGACTTCGTGGCCATGACCCTGAGCCGACTCAAGGGGCTTCACCCCGAAACCACGGTGATCCGTGCCCGCGGCGCCTCCCTGGGGCACTACCTCGCCCGCCGCTTCGACCCGCTCTACCGCGAGGAGCGCGTGACCCTGGAGCGGGCCCTGCGCCGCAGCGACCCGCTGGGCCTCGAGCGCGCCCTCGCCGACAATCTGGCGGCGCTGGAAGGAGCGCTGAAGGCCAACCCTCTCAGCGACGAACAGCGTGAATTGATCCTCGAACGACTGTTCGACGACGGCATGTTCGGCGAGGGGATGACCCGCGCGGAGGACGAACACCAACCCGAACTCCCCTATCAGCCGACTCCGCCGGAGCCCCCGGAACCCGCTACCGAGGAGGTCCGCGAGGCGCAGCAACGTTTCTCGGAGGCGCTCGACGCCGGCCGCATCGAGGAGGCCTTCCGCCACGCCGAACGCTGGTTCGATTTGGGCGGGACCGGCGACAACGCGGAGTTGCAGCTGATGCTGGCGGACTCCGAGTTCGAGCAATCGATGATCCGCGACGATCGCGCCGGCATGGCCCGTGCCCGCGCCAAGGCGCGCCGCTGGGCGCGCGACAGTGGCGTCCTCTGGGGGCTGATGATGGCCCTGCGCATGGAGGCCTTGGAGATCCAGCGCGGTTACCGCGGCACCGCCCCGCCGGCCGAACTGAGCGACCCGCTCCACCGCCGCCGCGCCATCGAGCAGGCCCACGCCTTCGCCTACTACGCCTTCCGCACCGGACGGGCCGACTGGTTCGTCCCCGCGGTGTGGATCACCGGCGCCCTGCAGGAGACCCTGTTCCTCTCCCGCGAGGCGATCGCGCTACACCGACGGCTGCTCCTCTGGCTGCCGGAAGAGGCCCACCCGTCGCGCGGGGTGACCCTCGCCAACCTGGTCACCTTCGCCCTGATGGCCAAGGACCGCCCCCTCGCCCGCCGCTTCCTCAAACGCCTCGAAGCCATCGCGCCCGAGGCGTGGCCGCTGGCCGAGCCGTTCGCCCTGGTCTCCCGCGCCGAGATCGATAAGACCGCCGGCCGCCTCGACACCGCCCTGGAGGGACTCGCCCGGGCCGAGGCGATCATCCAACGTGACTTCCCGC
>NZ_BAAHXB010000191.1:0-4976 GCF_054657215.1 Endothiovibrio diazotrophicus | reverse complement strand
GCGTGGACACGTCTTCTTCGACGCTCCGCGTCTTGCCGAACGAAGTCACCGCAATTTCAGCGTTCTACCGAGCGCCAGGACGCAGAGCGTCCACCGTTCCCGGTTACGACGCAGAGCGTCGTAACCAGGGGTCCGAAAAGGCGAAGGGCGACTTTAGTCGCCCCTCCGTCCGAGGTCTGAGGCCTCTCCCCTACCCCTCCGCGCTACGCCGCCGCTCCACCACTTCCTGCACCAGCGGAGTGCAGATGGTCTCCATGGCGGGCCCCATCTCCCCCCCCGGTACCACCAAGGTGTTGGGGCGCGACATGAAGGAGCCGTCCAATCGCCTCAGCAGATCGGGCAGGTCGAAACGCCACGGTTCGCGCAGCCGGATCACCACCATGCTCTCGTGGGGCGTGGGAATGTCGCGGGCGATGAACGGATTGGAGGTATCCACCAGCGGAATGCGCTGGAAGTTGATGTCGGTCAACGAGAACTGGGGGATGATGTAGCGAACATAGTCGGGCATCCGCCGCAGGATGGTGTGGGCCACCGCCTCCACCGAGGCCCCCTTGGCGGCGCAGTCGCGGTGGATCTTCTGGATCCACTCCAGGTTGATCGCCGGCACCACCCCGACCAGCAGATCGACCCACTTGGCCACGTCCATGCCGTAGTCACAGCGCTCCATCAGCTGCTGACGCACCTTGACCACGAAGGGGTTGTGGGAGGGGCTCATCCTGCGGTGGGACCAACTGTCCTCGGTGACCGCACCGTGCAGCCCCTCGTAGAACAGCAGGTCGCTCCCCGCGGGGATCTCCGTCCAAGGGGTGAAGGTGCCTGCCGGCGCTCCCAGTTCGGCCGCCTGTTGGTCGGTCTCCACGTATTCGCGGGCGATCCCGCTGCCGGTGCGGGAGTATTCACGAAACAGGCTCTCCAGCCGGTCGAAGAGATTCGCCTCCGGACCGAAGTGACTGATCGGCTCCCCGCGGGCGCGGGAGGCCTCGAAGGCCTGCCGCATCCCCTCCCGATCGTAGCGACGGAAGCTATTGCCCTCGATATGGTAGGCATCGATCCCGACGCGGCGGAAGATGTCGGCAAAGGCGTGGCGCACCGTGGTGGTCCCCGCCCCCGACGAACCGGTCACCGCAATGATCGGATGTTTTACGGACATCGTTCCTCCCAATCGTGGGTGCCTCGGTCAAACCGCTAGGCCTACCCCAATTTAACCAGGACGTCAGTATGCCCCGACTGTCCGACACGATAAAGAAAAATGGCCGTCCCCCACGGGCGGGACGGCCATTTTACCGGGCAAAGGTCACTTCACCGGAATTACCACCATGCCGGCCCCCAGCCGGGGCCGTACCAGGGGTTGTAGTAGTAGACCGGACCGTAGTAGTAACCGCCGGCGGGACCGAAGTCGGGGTAGTAGAGGGTGCCGTCGGCCTCGCCGCCGGTGGTGTTCGCCGCCACGGCCGGCGCAAGGGGTTTGGGAATGGCCGCCGGAGTCGCCGGAGCGGCAGGTGCCGCAGGGACAGCAGCCGACGTGGCCTGCGGCGCCGGAGAGGCAGCCGCCGCCGCAGGCACCGCCGCCATCTCGGCCGCGCCCGTCGCCAGGGCCGGCTCGACCTCTTCGGCGGCGGCCGACTTCCCGGCGTCATCCCCCTCCCCGCCCGCGTTCACGGCCACAGGCTCGGGAGCCGGCGCCGCAGTGTCGGCCTTCGCCGAGGCATCGGCCGCAACCGAAACCGAGGAGGACGCAGCCGTCGCTTCCTTCTCTGCCCGATCCGGGTCCCCGCGGCCAACCAGCACTGCGGAGAGGATCGAATCGGCCAGCGATCGCGCGCCCCCCTCCGCCGCCCCCTGACCGTCGCCGACCGGCCCGGCAGCAGGGTCACCACCCACCTTCTCGGCCACCGGTGCGGACGGAGCGGGATCCACCACCGCCCCGTCGCCCATCGACCCCTTCTGCGACTCCAGATAGAAGAACCAGGCGATGGCCGCCACACCGGCTACCACCACCAGCTTGTAGAGGTGATCGGACAGGGTGGGACCGCTCCTTCCCTTGGGGGGCTCGGCGGCCATCACGCCGGCGCTGGCGAGGCGCTGCTGCAGCGCCTCCCGGCGGGCCATCTCCTCGGCGGAGGGCCCGGCTGCCTCTTTGGGCGCCTCTGCCGGCGGCTCGGCGGCAGGCGGCAGTTCAGCGGCCGGCTCAGCGGGGGCCGAAGGGGTCTCCGGCACACTTGCGGCGACCGCCGCGGCCGCGGCCGCCGGCTTCTTTTTGGTCGCCACCTTCTTTTTGGTCGCCGCCTTTTTCTTCGTCGCCACCTTCTTCTTGGTCACCGCCTTATTTTGCGGCGCGGACTGGGTCGTCTCCTCGGCGGAACTCTCCGCGTTCGGTTCCGGCATATCACTCTCAGCCATGACTGGTCCCCCTGCTGGCTCGGATGGTTGAACGGCTTTTCAGCGTTTCACAAGGCACACATATTAGTCAATGGTGATAAATCGGCCGCAAGACTCACGCCGCCGGATCGAGCTCTCCCACCACCCGGTTGCGGCCTGCCGCCTTGGCTCGATAGAGGGCGCGATCGGCCCGCTCGATCAGCCCCTCGGGACGGTCTCCCGAGCGGAACAGGGCGACCCCCACCGAAACCCGCAATGGCGCGATCTCCTCGCGGGAGCCGCTGCGCACCAACCGGCTGCGCTCCATCAATCCGCGGATATGTTCGGCCACCACCATCCCGCCGCGGTAGTCGGTCTCCGGCAACAGCACGGCGAACTCCTCCCCGCCGTAGCGGGCCACCAGGTCGGACCCCTTCACCGCCTTGCGCAGATTGCCGGCAACGACCACCAGCACCTTGTCGCCGATCAGATGGCCGTGGGTGTCGTTGAACTGCTTGAAGTGGTCGATATCCACCATCAGCAGGGAGAACACCCCGCCCGCTCCGGCCTCGGCAATCAACTGCCGCAGGACGCCGTCGAACACCTTGCGATTGGCCAGCCCGGTGAGAAAGTCGGTGTCGGCGGCGCGCTTCGCCTCCTCCAGCTCGCGGCGCAGCGATTCCACCTCCTCCAACTGGCGGTCCAGGGCCTCGTGGAAGCGGGCACCGGAGCTGCGCATCTGGCCGGTCTCGCTGCTCAGGTTGTCGATCACCTCCAGCAGCGACTCCATGCCGCGCTCGTGGGAGAGCAGGGAGTGGTGACGGGCGAGCACCTCCTCGAAATGGGAGGCGTCGCCGCCGGCGGCGACGATGGCGTCGCGCAGCTCCTCCACCAGCCGGCGGATCTCCGCCTGCACCGTCGCCAGGCGGGTCTCGTCGACACCGCTGACGAAACGCAGATAGAGGCGATCGCAGAGCTCGTCGTCGATCGGCTGCTCGGCCTTGATATAGCGATCCAGCGCCTCGCGCAGGTCGCCGTTCTCCCCCGACACGTACTCGTACCAGACGGCGTAGTTGCGCGGCGTCACCGACAGGCCGTAGCGGGTCATCAAGGGAATCGCGTTGCGCATGTTGGCAACGCTGCGCTCTACCTGATCCTCACTCATCGTCATCACCGACTGGTATCGATCCGGGAAACCATCGGGCCCCATCATACACCGTGTCCGCCGCGATTGGTGGCGAGGTGGTAGTTGGTGTACTTTAGGGCTCGCGAAAGAGACCCATTTACAACCCCCTTCCAGATCCCATGAGCCTCCAATTCAGCGACCACCCCGGCAGCCACGAGCGCCAACTGCGCCGGCGTGCCGGCAATCTGCTCTTCGACGTGGCACGCCGGCGCGTCACCCAAGGCGACGTCGACCGGGCACGGGCCCTCGACCAGCAGGAGGCGCAGGCCTTTCTCGAACAGTTCCGCGCCCTGGTGCAGCGGGCGGTGGAGCTGAAGCCCAACGAGGAGAGCCAGGTGATTCTCGAGCTCAAGGCGCAGCTCGACCGCGCCTACGTGGAGTGCACGGCCATGGCCGGCGAGCACCGCTCGATCCTCGATGCGCTGCGCAAGCTGATCGAAGTGGTGATGCAGGCGGTACGCGCGGCGGCCGGCGACGACCCCAAGGCGCGCGCCGAATTGGACGACGAGGAGCGCGCCCGCCGTGCCCAGTTCGAACTGCTCGGCCACCCGCTGGTGGCCGATCTGATGCGCCCCGACACCACGATCGAGGCGCAGGAGCTGGTGCCGACCCTGCTCAGCGAATCCCGCGAGGCGATCCGCGCCGCCCTCTGGCTATTCGAGCCGGAGCAGTTGGAAGAGATCCGCGAACGGGGCCGCGATCTGGCCCTCGGCCTGCGCAACCGCGGCGACGAGCCCGGCGAGCTGTGGGAAAAAATCAGACTACTGGAGAGCCGGGAATGAACAGCGAACTGAACGACGACGAATTCGAGGAGCTCGCCGAACGCCTCGATCCGGACCGACTGGGCGAGCAGGCGATGGACCTGATCGAGGCCCACGGCCTGCTCACCGCCCTGGCGGTGGGGCCGGTGCTGCCGCCGGAGGAGGCGTGGCTCGCCCTGGTGCTCGGCGACGCGCCCCATTTCGACACCCCCGACGACCGCCGGCGGCTGGTGGAACTGTTGCACCACTTCCTCGCCGAGGTGGAGTTCGTGCTCTCCGATGGCGAGCCGGTGGACCTCCCCTTTGAACCCACCCTCGGCGACGACCCCGACCGCTCCGACCTGCGCGCCTGGTGCATCGCCTTCATGGAGGGTCACCTGCTTACCGAGGAGGCGTGGTTCGCCGCCGACGAAGAGACCGTGGGGGAGCTGTTGCTGCCGGTGGCCGCCCTCTCCGGGATGCTCGAGGAGCGCGAGTTCGCCACCCTCGACGGCGACAGCGCACTGGCCCGCCAGTTGGCCGAACAGTTGCCGGAGACGGTCACCGACCTCTATCTCCACTTCCGCCTCCCCCCGGAGGAGCGCACGCCCCCTCCCCCGCCACCGCCCGGACGCGGCGGTGGCGGGGGAGGAAAGGGGAAGAAGCCGCGCAGGCGGAGATAGCGGGCTAGT
>NZ_BAAHXB010000190.1:0-5090 GCF_054657215.1 Endothiovibrio diazotrophicus | reverse complement strand
GTTCTACGAACGCGATATGGTTTCGCCTGAGCCGCTACTGTCCGGCCTTTGCGGCCTTCGAGCGGGTCCATACACGACTGGTGGAATTGCGTTCCGTTCCGGTTAGCCTTTAGCGCCGGGAAGAGCGAAATCGATTTCGGCGCAGTCGCGTCGGCGAGGGCGTTCGTCCGCACTTCGGTGAAATTCGCCCCGAGTGCCATGGGCAAGGAGCTTGGGTCGGGCAATAAACGGATAACCGCGGACGAGGTGGCTCCTCGTTCGAAAAAACGACAATAACCAAGTGTTTTTCTTTGCCATTGTCGCAGCCAGGGGGTCAAGTCTTTCCTTTTGCATTTCAACTTTAATCATCAAAAAAGGAGAGCACAAGCAGGACATCCGCCCCAACCACCATCACATCCAGCCACACTCAATTATATGAACGGATTGAGAATCGTCAGTTGTTCGATGACGTGGCCATGCTGGAGATCTTCACTGTACAAGGTCTCGCAGCCGGCATGCTGGGCGGCGGCGATGATCAGCGCGTCGTAGGGGGAGTAGCGGAGCCGGCAGTGGAGACTCAGGGCGCGGTCGTAGAGTTCGGCGCTGGAGTTGACGTGGCAGAGGGGGAGCAGCACGCCGTTGAGGTATTGGATAGCGGCATCCTGCGGCATCGGAGTGGCAAATTTGAGCTCAAGCAGGACACCCAAAAAAAAATGGCCGATTCGTGGGTAAGAGGCAGGACCGGGGTCTTCAGCGACCGTCTTCGGCGATTTTGATGGCTCAGGTCGACGTCTATCGCAATACCGATCCCGCTTCCCTCAGAGACGGTACCCTATCTGCTGGATCTTCAGAACGACCTGCTCGATCCCCTCGGCACCCCTGTCGTCGCACCGCTGATCCCAGCCGGGCGGGCGGGGCTTCCAATCCGATCTCCAGGCTGACTCCGGTCCTGGAGGTCGAGGGGCGCCTCCTGCTGCTCTCCATCCCCGAACTGGCTGGCATCCCGAACCGACGGCTCGACCCTCCCGCCGGTTCCCTCGACGGTCACCGGGATGAGATTCTCGCCGCCTTGGACCTTCTGTTCACAGGTATTTGATGCTTCGTCGTTGGGCCTCGTCGCCCGGGTGCTGCTGTCGGACGGCGCGCTGGAGATCGACCGGTTGGCTGGATATGCCAATAGCGATAGGCGGGACACCCGAGGCAACAAAACTCTCTGCCTTCGGTTGGCGTTGCCGCGGGTGTCCCGGTAGCTCGCAACCTGTTGCGTAGTGCCGTGGCGGCGACGGCCGACGACGAAGGCTGGACGACCATCGCGGCGGTCGGTTCGCATATCGGGAATCAGAGCTCCTTCGACGCCAGAAATTACGGATTCAACAAACTCAGCAAGCTGATAGAGGCCACGGAACTCTTCGAGGTGGAGAAGCGCAAGATGCAAAAGGGCAACTCCTACGTTCTCTATGTGCGGGACAAGCGATTTGTAGACCACTCCTGACCCATGGGAAGGCGCGAGGGAGGCGGCGCGGGGGCCGAACCGTCGTCGGACTCCGGCCTCTCGACGAAACCGGCGGGCTCACGGGGCGGCCGGCAAGGCCTCGGCGGGCTCCCTCGCACCATGTGCCCCTGAGTGGGCGGTGAAGTGGGCCCACACCTTCTCGTGGAAGAAGTAGGCGACGGTGTTGACCGCCGGCTCCACCAACGCCATCGCGCCGCCGATGGCGACGCTACCGGTCATGAGGTAACCCACCGAGAAGGCGACGGTGAAGTGGACGGCGGCGAACGAGACGGTCTTGGCCATGGCGGCATCCTCCGAAGTGGGTGTTGGAGGAGAGTATGAAACCCGTCGATTTGTCTGTGAAATCGTTTGAATTTTTGTTTGTGATAGATGTTGACGATCATTTCGGGTCGTGGCGCGATCCCGTGGAGTTCATGTCGCGGTGGCGAACGTCGTGAGCGCGGAGCGGAGCTGAGACACGGAGGCGCACCATTTACCTGCCACCGCGGCTCTTGTCGCGACTGCCTTTCCCCGGATGTTCGGCGGTCGGATCGGAGATAGCGTTGTCGTGGGTGTCCCTGTAGTGTGCCTGTAGTGTGCCCTGTAGTGTGCCCTGTAGTGTGCCTTTGCCTACGCTGATAACCGATCATCACCCCCCCCGTGGGCATAGGAAACGAGTTTGAGTCGTTTGACAATCAGTCGGTTGAAAAAGTGCGGATCTCATTCGTCAAGTCGATTGATCGCCTCGGTGGAGCGGAGATGCGGTCGATAATCTTGACGCTGCCGTCGTCATGGACGCACCTCGTTCCGCAACGCCTCAAGCCTCGCCAACAGGTCGGGAATGTCGTCTCGGATGATGCTCCAGAGGGTGTCGTCGTCGAGCCCGAGATATCCGTGAATGAGGCGATTGCGGGTGGCGATGATCATCCGCCAAGGGATTTCGTCGCGCGCCGCCCGAACTTCATCCGGGATGTGAGTGGCGGCTTCGCCGATCAGTTCGAGATTTCGTAGGGTGGCGTCATAGGTGAGTCCAGTCGCTACGAAATTCGACTGGTCGAGTCCTTCGGTGTAGGCGCGGACCTTTTCGGCGAAATCGATCATGTCATCGAGATAGAACCACCACTCTCGCCGAGGGGTGTCAGACATTGACCCGCTCCTCTTCAATGTAAGGGCGGAGTTCCGGGCGGAGGGCCTTCTCGGTGACCAGGTCGATCGGACAGCCAAGCAGATCCTCGAGGTAGAACTGTACGCCAAAATAGCGTTTGGAGGTGGCGGGGCCGTCGAAGTCCACGAGGATGTCGACATCGCTTCGGCTGGATGCGGTGTCGCGTGCGGTCGAGCCGAACAGCGCCAGTCGGGTCACGCCGAAACGCTCCTGTAGCACCGGCTTGCTGAGGGCGAGTAGTTCGAGGGCGCGCTGTCTGTTCATCATCCTACCCCAGGGGTCGCTTCCACCCCCTGATCCTATCAGAATGACGCGCTTTGCACGGGGTAGGATAGGTGCCCTGGGAGGCAGGATGGGTTCGCCGCACCCGATGCCGCTATCCCGCCAACCTTACCAGCCAAACCCTCCGTGGGCTTTATCTCTCGCCTTGTTCAGCCTCGAGGGGGCGCTCGTCGGGGAGCGGGGCGGAGCAGCCGTCCTTCGAGGCAACGTCTTGTCTCGCCCAACGCGTCCCGTCAAGCGGGTGGCGCCACTTTGACGTCACCACTATGCTTGGGCCGACGAAGACCCGCAGGAGGGGTAGATCGTGGAATCTTCCGTAGCCAAGAAAGAACGCATTGCCGCCCGTGTCCCGCACGAGGTCTATACGACCTTGTGTTACGCCGCCGAATTGACCGGGTCAACGGTTACCAGTTTCTGGTCCAGTCCGCCATGAAGGAGGCCAATGCGGTGGTCGAGCGGGAGCGGACCATCCGTCTGAGCCGTCGCGATTGCGAGCGGTTCCTGGATCTGCTGGAAAACCCTCCCGAGCCGAACGCGAAGTTTGCATTGGCCATGAAGGAGTACGAGGACGCGAAGTGTGGCGATACGGATTCTTCCTTTGACTGGCGACCATGACCGACAGGGTTTCGATTGCCGGCGAGCGGAACTCAATGAATGGATGGTTGTGTAGAATCCCGAACAACGCCAGAAAAAGGGCGTTTCCGAGATTTTTGTTGCCGGTTTGGCAGGGACGAGGTTTGGCGTAACGCGATGTCGGAAAGGCGGCGCAAGCAACCTCCTCGTGCTACCCTACAGGAAAGGCGTTGTATTGGTGGAGTTCGAAAAATGTCGGCGGATTTCCAACTGATTATTGAAAAGATCGGTAATCTTACCTCGGACGAGAAGGCTCTGGTGGCTCACTGTCTTATCTCATCGCTCGAGACTCGGCATGACGACAATGTAGATCAAGCGTGGGCGGAGTTGGCGGAGAAGAGATTCAATGAACTCAAGTCAGGAGACGTTGAGGGGGTGTCCTGGAGTGAGATAAAAAATCGAATAAAACGAAGTAATGTATAAAATCATATTTCACCCTGATGTTGAGCATGAAGTCCAGTCGTCGTACGACTGGTATGAGGAGCAAGTAATCGGACTGGGTGATGATTTTTTGAATGAACTCGAGGCGGCATACCAGACGATTGCCGAACTCCCTTTGACTTGGCCGAAGTTCCACATGGATTTCCGGCGTTTGCTACTTGGTAAATTTCCTTTTCGGTGATCTACCGATTCGAGAATGAAACGACATACGTTGTCGCCGTCATGCACAACAGCAGAAAGCCGGGTTATTGGGCAAAGAGAATATAGTATCGGGGTTGGTGGCTCGGGCCGCGGAGAGGTAACTCGCTTGACGGGTGGTGAGACATCGGGCGGGTCCGCCTCGCCCGGTTGTCTCACCACAGCACGCCTTACCAGCCACTCCCCCCCTCGGCCTTCTCCTTCGCCTTGGCCAACGCCACCTGGATCTCCTTCCGCCGCCCCTGGTCGGCGACCGGCTGCTTCGGCCGGGCTGGCGCATCGAGCGCCTTCTTCAGTGCCACTACCGCCTCCTTGTATTCCCCCTCCTCCAGTAGATAGTCGCCGTAGAAGTAGTTGGGATCGATGCCGTCGGGGTTTTGTTGCAGCGCCTTCTTCAGGTACTCCTGCGCCTTGTCGCCGTCGCCGAAGCCGATCGGCCAGCCGGGGACCTTGTAGTAGAGGGAGCCGAGCGAGGTGTAGGCGGAGCCGTCGAGGGCGGTGGGGTCGATCTTCTCCGCTTCGAGCAGCAGGTCGCGCGCCTGCTTCACTTGGTCGAGGGCGCCGAGGCCACCGATGACGCCGGCGTAGCTGGAGAGGATGATGCCGTGCCAGATCTTCGGTTCGGCCCGCCGCGGATAGGCGGCCTCGAAGGCCTCGGATTCGTTGATCAGCTTCTTGAAGGCGGTCTCCTGCTGCGCCTTGTCGGTGCGGTAGTTGGCGATCGCCCAGTCGTGTTGCACCGCGTCCAGCTCCTGATTGAAGTCGGCTGCGTTGGCGGTGCCGACCGTCAGGGCCAGGGCGGCGGCGATTAGGGTGGGTTTGATCATTGGGAGGGCTCCGTTGTGCGGTTCTTTCGACGGTTGTTCCGGCTGGAGGCGCCGTGCTCCGGACCATCGCGAC
>NZ_BAAHXB010000189.1:0-5172 GCF_054657215.1 Endothiovibrio diazotrophicus | reverse complement strand
GACGGGCCGCGAGACAAGCGAGTTTGGGATAATCTATTTTTTCCGCGTCCCTTACGCCATGGAATTCCGAAATCGCGCCACTCCACCTGAAATGCCTGCACCCGAAAACCGGGAAGGGCGCTCCGACAGGACAGGAGGCTCGCCGATAGGCAATCAGGTCTGTCTGAAGTAAATTGCCTGATGCTTGAACATCCATATTTTGAAAAAATAAAGACATTTACTCGAAACTACTACTTCTCAAGCTTTCCTACCAAAGAAAGTATAAAATCCGACCCCATAGATGTAAAATGCGGCCTCACAGAGAGCCTCATAAGATAAATGCCTAATTCTCCCACAACGTCTTTCACTTCAACTTTTGCTTGTCTTAAAAATCTTCTGGAACGAACTTCCGCAGATGCATCTTCTTGATCCACAACATATTGTCGTATCCACATATTTAATTCTTTCTCTAATCCCATACGATCTATCGATGAGCCTACTTTATCACGATTTAAAACCTTGAGGTAATGAGCAATCCGCTGAATCACAAACACATAGGGAAGTTGTGTTCCTAACTTATAATTCAACCGGTCCGTGACTTCGTTAATATTGCCCCCAGAATATTCTGGATATTTTATTGAATTTGCAGAAAAGAACACTGAATTATCAGAGTTTCTATCCTTGGTTAGAACAATAAATCCCTCTTCAGAAAGCTCGTACTCACGTTTGTCTGTAACAAGAACTTCTATTGAATTTGGAACTTTCTTCCCACCACTCTCGCATTGACGCAAGGGCAAGTTTTCAACTGCGCCACCACCTTGTCGTCCAATGATGTTTGGACACCAACGATATCTAGCAAAACTGTGTGTAAGACGAGTTGCAAATGCAAAAGCCGCATTCCCCCACAAATAATATTCGTGATTCTTAACATTTTCTGCATAATGAAATGACAGCATCGGGAAACCACCTGGCTCATACGGATGCCGCAATAGAAAACGCGGCATTGTCAACCCTATGTAACGGGAAATCTCCGACTCTCGAAGTATTTTCCAATTTGTATATCTTATCCCTTCAAAATGTTCACCAAGGTCTTTCACCGTTGGCAAAGCAGAAAAATCGTCCATAGCAAAAAACTTAGAACTAGCGGCTGCAATCAATGGCGCATGAGAACATGCAGCTACAGCGGCAATATTTGCCAACAATTTAATATCAGATGAGCTTGGACCAAATTCGTAGTTGGCGACTATTGCTCCCACAGGAGTTCCGCCAAACTCATCATACGCATACACATGCCTATACAATCCAGAGAGATTGCGCATTGTTAAAAAGCTATCGTATTTATCGAAATGAGAAAGCTTATATTCGCTTGAATTATCCGCAAAATCCTTTTCCAATTCTTCTTTATTTGCTTGAAAAATATCAATTCTAATATTTTCTCGAAAATCTGTATTTTCTACCAAATATTCCAAAGATCGCCAAGCAGACTCAATTTTCTGAAATTTAGGGTGATGAAGTATTTCATCTATTTGAGCACTCAATTTATTTTTATGGGCGGAAATCAATTTGTCTGTAAAATTTTTTATGCCCTTTATTTCCTTTAAATCTTTAATATTTTTAACAAGTAAGTTAATTCCACGGAAAATAATGCCATATCTATAGCTATCCTTGTCCGGAACATCGGCTCCCAAATCATTCAAAACACCCAAAACCAAGTCATCAATTTTTTGCAAATCATAAGTTGGCTTTATACCTTCAAAAGCCGCGCTATATTTTTTGCCCACAAGCACCGACTCAATATGCTCAGCAAGCTTACTCGACTCACTTAGCAACAACCGAAAGGCGAGAACGGATTCATAAGATTCAAGTTCCTTAGATAATTCCGGAACTATTTTGATTATCTTATCCGGAGCAAAGTCCGCCATAGACTTAATGGGAACACGAATCCAAATTTTGTTTTCTTTATCAATTTTTCTTTTACCCAAGAAATCCAGAACTCTAAGATGTATCTCAATTTTATGAGAACTTAACACGTCATTAAAAATATCTTTATTAATATTAATAGGCTCACGCTCTTTCAGAGGTGTCTCATCAGACCTTCCTGTAAAATCTCCTATAACAAATAACTTTAGAGGCAACTCTAATTCCGCAGAATCACTAAATACAGGTCTATAAGTAATATTGACACGATTTTTAGGAGCAACGGCACTTTCTTCTGTTGTTTTGTTATTGACATCTTCATACAGTGACCGAGGAGGAGCCTTTTTTTGATTTTTAACAACATTATCTTGGAATATCGAATGGATACTTAGAACACCTAACACTTCCGCTGTAACTCGTGCAAAAGAGCGGCTCATAAGAGTTGCTGAACCACTAACATAAGGTTGGCCATCCGTCTCAATAGGAAGCCCGATTAAAGCGTGAAAATTGATTGATTCACCATATCGCTTATTGATAAATTCAGATACGATCTCCTGCACTTGCAATGTATCTGGAATTAATGTCAACTTAAGCAAGGCCTTTCTAACACCTGGAAGAAAATCGTATTCTATTTCATCAGTAGCAGTTACCTCAAAAGATGAAATCCTCTCAATCAAGCCGCTTAAAAAAAACTCCGCTAAGTGAATTTGCCCTGATTTTGGCAACATGACCCTTTGCACTAAGCGCATAATAGGCAAGTGTAAAGGTACTGCTGCCAGACAACATGCCAGCCGAAAAGCCAACGGAGATGCGACTGCTTTAAAACGGGCTAAGTTTTCTTGATGGCTTAATTCTCGGCGGGGGCTCTTCGACTTCATGGTGGATGCCTTGAAAATAAAAGCGGGCATCGTTCGCGAGCTTCCTGAGCCAGTAATAAACCTTGCCCAATTATCAATATATTCAGGCTCCAACGTCATAAGTGGAACAGGTAACTGTCCCCCACTTTGTCTTGATTGCCAGCGAAAAGTGGGCTGGTGATATTGAAGAGAGCGATTTGCTCCACCAGGAAACGGCGCATGGACTTTGACCAATTGAGCATTACGTAAACCAGTTTGAGACCAAAGACGTTGTGGCAACATATGAATCATGGAAAGTGGATGCTCGCCACCCCACGCATTCAAACAACGTAGTAATTCAGAATTTTGCCAGGCTGGGGATATACAATCCGTTGCAATGACAATTAAACGAGGAAGCGCTGGCTCTATAAGTTCTTTATAACTATGAAGGGCTTTGCTGCCTTCTGTATAGATACCAAAATTTTGATCGTCACTATTGGTTTCCAAACGCCATACACGAATATCCCGAAATGCACCAAGGTGCTCGAATAATAGGCGAAGCTCTCTTGCTGTTTGATGCCACAAACGCATAGATGGAGAATTTTCAACAATTAAGACCAAGTCGAACCAACGCACCGGAGCACTTTTAATAACAGGAAGCCAAATCCGGCTTTGAGCAATCTGGCTAGCGCTGGCATTTTCATCGAGAATGAATTTGGTTGAAGAAGGAATTCGTTTTATCAAAGGACGCAAAGCACGCCCTAACTGCAAAGCATTCGGTAGCGCTCGCCCGCCAGGAGTACAAAATGGTATAGCCTGCACCGTACTGTCTACTGAACCCGGCGCGTATAAATCAGCACCATCATTTTTTATACTTTCTGAACCCTGAGTCTCATTCTTTAAGATCTTACTGCTACCACCTCTCAAATCATTGTCAATTTCGTCTATCCCAGTGTTCGGAGTAACTCTTGCTGCTTCTTTGTCGGCAGGTGAATCTGTTCGACGCACGTAATTCCGTGAAACATCAAAACTAGAAGTTATCGATGCATACCAAATAACATCTGCAATTTCCTCCGGACTATTTTTCAAGCCACAATCATGTAAGGCGGAAATTAGTTTACCTATGAGACTTTTCATATCTAGGTATCTGAAAGCGCCTCGAAAATTGAATCTCGTAGATTACTTTTCTCGGCTAACGTAATCTCATATTTCAACAAATAAATGGCGTTGAGTAGCTGATCTGTTGCGATTTCTTTGTGGCGAGCATCTCGAATATCAAGAAATTCTTGAATCAAATTCTTCACGTCATCTGTTTGCGAGGAAACTTGCAAATGTGCCTCAACTATTTCAGCAATTTTTTCTTCGGTCGGTGGTTTAATATTGAGACGTAAACAACGGCGCAAAAAAGCAGGTGGAAATTCGCGCTCACCATTACTGGTCATAATAACCAATGGGAACGCGTCGCAGCGGACAAGGCCAGTATTGGGGACAGATAGTTTATCCTGGCTACCGCTAGCATAAACCTCTACATCTTTTTGTCTTCCATCTTTAGGTAAGCGGGCTAGTTCGTGAATTTCAAATTCGCCTTCTTCAAACAAGTGCAGTAAGTCATTCGGCAGATCTATATCGCTTTTATCAATTTCATCAATAAGCACTACACTGGGCTGGCTGGGTTTGGATTGAAGAAATGCAGATCCTATCGACCCTAAGCGGATAAAACGACCAATATCCGGCAAAGATTGTTCCTGTTCATTCGAAATCATTTCTTGGTGTAACGACGCCTCTTGCAGACGACCAATAGCATCGTAGCTATATAGACCATCTTGCAGTACGGACTTCGAGGTTATCGGCCATACCAATACGTCACCAAGCCCTAGCTCATGAGCCACTGCATAGGCCAAAGAGGATTTCCCTGCACCGGGCTTTCCTGTAATTAATAACGGACGACGCAAATAAAGTGCTGCATTGACCATTTCAATTTCGTGCTCGCTCGCTTGGTATTTCTCTCCGCGCTCTCGGCGATTTTTTTTATTTTGGAATTCGCGCCAAGGCGGGGGCGGAGGAAGATTCTTTAACCGCAGGCTGGCCTCGGATGTATTATTATCACCGCGAAAAACTCTCTTCTCATTTCTCATCTCATTCATTCCTTCTATCTAAATTATAGAACAGATTTTAAATCTCTATTATTCCGGCGCGGTCAACACATAATCAGTATCCGGCGGCAATCGCTCCGGATCGTCCCATAGCAGAAGAGTATGATTCCAAATCTGTTCACAATCCGCCAATTGCTTCGACTCAGCGATGCGTTGCATCAGAATTTGCTCTGGCCAATATCGGCTGTCTTTAGAGCATACCAAAGTTATTATTTTTTCCTGCAGCAGGTGAATATTTATATCTTCTCGCAAGGGCCAAAACGCGAAGGGAAGCCCGGCCGCCAGCA
>NZ_BAAHXB010000188.1:0-5316 GCF_054657215.1 Endothiovibrio diazotrophicus | reverse complement strand
TCTCGCCCGGCGCGTCCTCACCGCCGCCGCCGAGGAGCTGGCGCGCCACTGCGGCGCGGAAGCGGTCGGCACGCTGCCCACCCCGCCGGATTCCAGCCGAAACGTCGAACTGCCGCCCGCGCCGGAGCTGGAGGATCGGGAGGCGGTGGAGCGGTGGAGTCGGGCGATTCTGGATGAGGGGCGGGAGATTGGGCGGGTTGAAGGCTGGGAGGATGGGCGACTCAAGGGCCGAGAAGAAGGCAAGGAAGAGGGGCTCAACGAAGGAGCCATCCGCATCGCCCGAAACCTGCTGGCGGAAGGAATGGACGAAGAGCAGGTGGCGAGAGTTACCGGGCTGTTGGCAACCGATGTCGCCATGATATCTCCCGGACATTGACGCCTTTTCAGGAAGCGTGAGTGAAAATCTATCTCGACAATTGCTGCTTCAATCGACCATATGGAATCCTGAAAAAAGCCACATCGATTCACGAAGTGGAAATCACCGATCCCATCGGATTCATCAAAGAGGCATTGAAATGATTACCGACACCGAGATCAAGTCCAAGGGATTTCAGTTACTTGCCCAGCATCTTGGCGATGTCGAGGCAGAGCGTTTTATCGCCCTCATTCAACGAGAGCCTTTTGATTACACGAAGTGGCGCCAAGATTTGGACGAAGAGCTGAGTTTAGAAGAAATCAGCCGCAAAGCGAGGGCTTTACGGAACGGAAAAACTGAACATAGCGCTTAACTGTAGTCGCCTTCTCTTTCGGTAGCATCGAGCAGGTTAATGAATTTCTAGCGGGACTAAATATTGTCTCTAGCGCCAAGGCCGTGGATTATGCATAAGTTCGTGATTTGCATTAAAAATACTGGTTACGAGGTATCGCTTGAGCAACGCAAACTGTATGAGGTTCTACCGGATGACGAGGCAGCCAAGCATGGTCAGCTGAGAGTGGCAGACGAATCCGGAGAAGATTACCTATACCCAATGCAGCTATTCATGGAGCTAGGGCTTTCCGACGAAATCGCGGAAAATGTCTCAAAAATCGCGTGAAGTCACGAGCGATCATAGCCGCAGTCGGCAACACTTCGCCGACGCAAACGACGGCATCAGCCCCCGCTACGCGGCGTCGCCCTATATGGGCTAGTTCACCAATAGCGGTTAAGGACGGAAAGATTAAGGCACGAGCTACGACCTGAAATCTACCCCCAAGATCTATGTAGCTTGGCAGACCACACGGTTGTTCCTGCGGAATCTTCGCGCCCATCAAAGCGCATATCCCCTTCGGGCCCACATACAAATTTGCCCCAGCCGCACCAAATGAACTATAATATGAGAACCAGTGACTAGGAGCATCTCCAGTCGTTTAGCTGGTCCCTAGGTGCCATCATCCAATTTCTTCTAACTGCCCCCTTTGCGGGGGCAGGTGGTTGAAATTCAGGCCCGTCAAAAAAATGGCACGAACCGTGCTTCATTTTCAACCACTCCCTTTGCTCCCCACCCTGTCCGCGCTATTGCCTAGCACACGCGTGTTTGACACAATCTGTCAAACAACGCTCATCAACCAACCGATGTGGTTTGTCATGCTAACGCGACAAGACCACTTCGATTTCACAGGAAATTTGAGTGGGCAATCGGACATTGCAGCAGGCATTTGGGGCAGTTTTCCATAACAAGGAAAGCTTCTCTGAGTTCTGTTCTTTCGACCAACGAAAGCACGTCAACGAGTTCACATACAAAGAACGAAAAGTCCACAAGACATCTGAACAATATAAACGCTATCTTCGCTTTTTGGAAAAAGTTATCCTTCGACATTTGGCTATAAATTCCAGTGTCGTTCATTCTTATATAAAAGGAAGAAGCGCACTAACCGCTGTAGCCGCCCATGCCGAAAGCAGCTCATTCTTCTTGACCGACATCAGATCGTTCTTTCCTAATATCACCGAACTCGATGTAATACACGTTCTAGACCGAGACAAGCACCTAGTCCCAATCACGGACTTTGAACCCTTTATACCCTACCTCGCCAAAATCATGACTTGGAACAACTCACTCCCTGCTGGGTTCCCCACATCACCGCAACTTAGCAATGGGTTTCTTTTTGATTTTGATAACGCGCTATACGAATCCTGCAAGGCCAATGGGCTGACTTACACTCGATACTCAGATGACATAATAATTTCTGGAAAAAACAAAGACAAACTACTTAGCCTAAAGAATACTGTGCAAGACCTCTTGCACAACTATGCCTCCGAAAACCTCTTCATAAACACTGAAAAAACTCGCATAACACACGCTGGAAATAAGATTAAGATTTTAGGTCTTGTCATAACCCCAAAAGGCCGCGTCACAATCGACTCGAAATACAAACGGACTATCGAGAGCCTTTTGCATTTCTATACCACAGACAGAAATCGATACATCGACTTGTTGAAGAACAAATTCAACGGGGAGGAGCATTCATTATTCGGATTACTCCACTATGTAAAGGCCACAGACCCGGAATACCTAGCCAAGTTGCAACGAAAATATGGCTTATTGGCTTTGCGAAAACTCATGGAGGATAGGTGGAGTGGCAATCGATAAGGTATCCATACGGGGCATTAAGAATATCAATGACCTCGATATGGAATTTGAATTCCCGGACTCTAATATAATAGTAATAACCGGAAAAAACGGAATCGGAAAAACCACGATTATCAAGGCATTCCACCTCATCTCCGACCCAGACATTTTCGCAAAATCATCCGGCGAAGATGCTCTCGGAAGCAACAGCATCGTTTCATTTTCACTTGAAGGGATAGCTCCGTTTGGCTTCTATTATAACGAAACCCTTAATGCTTTTGACACCAAAGACGTTCTACCTCAAGAAAACACAATAGTCTCCGAACTACCCATCCCTTATGGCAGCAGGTTTCAACAATTCGCAAAAATTGCGAATTTTGACTCTGAACTAAAAGCCAACATCGCCTCCTCCAACTATTGCAGCGCTACCGACCTAATCGATTTTCTATCCAACGTGTATTCATCTAGAAAGTTTGATAAACTTAGCGCAACAACAATACAAAAAACTGAATTTTATTTTATCTTAAAAAACAATGACTATTATGTGCGAGAAGACCACCTTAGCTCAGGCGAATTCTTTCTCATTCAACTATTTAGGATAATCAACTCTGGTGCAAAATTAATTCTTATCGACGAACTAGACGTTGCCCTAGATGCCGTCGCTCAAGTCAACCTGTACTCCGCGATAAAGCCTATATTACATAAAAAGAAATCTAGACTAATCATCATATCGCACTCACTTGCCTTTATGGAAACCGTGGACGACGGTGGACTGTACTATCTAGAGGACTCTTCTGAAACCGTATCGCTAGAGCAGCGCTCGTTCGGGTACATCAAGTCGGATCTATTTGGCTTCAGAGGATTCGACAGATACATCCTAACCGAAGATGATACGCTAGAAGGTTTTATCGAGTACTTGATAAGACATTATGCAATGGAATGTCACTACCGCCATATAACCATAGGGGTTGGCGGATTTACCCAGCTTGAACGGCTCATCAAGAAAAACGACTCTGAACAAATTTTCGCTCACCATAGCAATGTGATGTGCATTGTAGATGGGGATGTTTTTCAGAAAATATCAGAATCCTACAGAGGGCCCACAAAAATAACATCCTCTAATATACAGGATTTGGAGCTATACATTTATAAAAACAGAGACCACTTACTACCAGACATCGCAAGACCAAGCTATCAAGAGTCATATAAGGAAAAAAAGGCGTCAAAAGCTTATTGGAAATGGCTGACTATCGACAACGACATAAGTACAGACGAGCTTTATAAATGTATTGTCGAATCAAAAAATGAAGAAATAATGCAATTAAAGAACAAGATAGCCTCGTTTCTCGCAAAACAATCTCTCAGGGACGAGGAGTCTTACGCCGGACCGCTCCCCAGCTAAAGAGCAGCCGAAAGCGGGGGTGCAGCAGGACTGGCACCGGAACTGCGGAACGTTTCATACCAGCCTGGCTGGGTTCATCATAAAATTTTTCGGCGGTACCTCCGTTTGCGTCGGCGAGGTATCGCCGACCCACCCGGGACGGAGTCACATCAGGAACGGGACGAAACGGCGGGTCTGCTTCATGTAGTTGCGGTATGCCTCGCCAAGAAACTACAGGGACACCCACCACAACCACAGAAAGGAACTTGGCCCCGCTCTCATATTCGTGATGACTTACAGCCAACCTATTATACAATTATCTGCATGAAAATCGTCGTCGACACCAACATTTTCCTAGCCGTCGCACTAAATGAGCCGAAAAAGAAGCGTATCGTTGATACTTACAGCTCATACGTCCGCATTGGCACCGGAAATTCTGCCATATGAGATTGGCAATGCGCTCTCGGCGATGGTGAAGCGGCATCGATTGACGACGCAGGAGGCACTGAGGGTCGAGGAGCTGGTTGGCCGAATCCCCGTCCGACTGGTGGGTGTAGAGGTTCTCGAATCTCTGCGAATCGCCCTTGAATACGGCATTTACGCGTATGACGCCTATTTTCTGCAATGTGCGCGTGTATTTTCGCTCCCCCTGTTGACGCTCGACCGCCGCATGGTGCAGGTGGCCGGGCGGCTTGGGATCAAGGTCCTGGAGTAGGTCTCATGAAGGTATTTACGTACTCCGAAGCGCGCCAGAACTTGGCGAAGCTGCTTGTGCTGGCGCAGGACGAAGAGGTCGAGATTCGCAGGAAGGACGGTAGCGTTTTTTCTCTGCGAGCGAAGCGGAGTGAGGCCAAGTCGCCGTTCGACATTCCCGGAGTGAGTACGGGGGCTTCCACGTCGGATATCCTCGACTCGGTTCGGGAGTCTCGGGAGCGGTAGTTGTCGCGCGAGCGGGCGGCACGTTATTTCTCCGAACGGTGGCGGTCTTGCCGGGTCTCAAGGCGGGGGTAGGTCGGCGATGCTTCGCCGACGTGAACGGGGGCAGCGGGGCCGGGGTCGTGGGAGGGTGTCCGAGTGGGTTGCGCCATTCGGTTGGGTTCGGCGCGAGGTTTTTCGGCGGTGCCTTCGTTTGCGTCGGCGAGGTATCGCCGACCTACCCGGGACGGGGTAGCGGGGCCGGGAACTTGGGGGATGTCCGGGCGGGTCGTACCGTTCGGTTGGGTTCGTCGCGAGGTTTTTCGGCGGTGCCTTCGTTTGCGTCGGCGAGGCATCGCCGACCTACCCGTTGGGGGGAACGTCGTGCCTGATCGTCACATCAGGAACGGGACGAAACGGCGGGTCTGCTTCATGTAGTTGCGGTATGCCTCACCGAAGTGGGTCAGGTTTTCC
>NZ_BAAHXB010000187.1:0-5340 GCF_054657215.1 Endothiovibrio diazotrophicus | reverse complement strand
AGCGCACCCGACGACCACGAGCGCTTCGATCTGCTCAAGCGCGCCTACATCGAGGCGCGCTACTCGAAGGAGTATCGGATCAGCGACGGGCAGCTCGGCGTGCTGCGCGGGCAGGTGCTCGACCTGGCCGGCCGGGTGCTGGCGGCCAGCCGGGAGCTGCTGGAGGGGGTCTTCGGCGCCGAGGCGGTGGGGACGCTGCCGGCGGTGCCGGCCTACGGCGACGACGCGGCCCCGCCGCCGGCCCCGGCGTTGGATGACGCGGAGGCGGTGGAGCGCTGGGGCCGCTTGTTGGCGGAGGGGGCGTGGGAGCGCGGGGTGGCGCAGGGCAGGGAGGAAGGGCGGGAGGAAGGCAGAGAGGAAGGCAGAGAGGAAGGCAGAGAGGAAGGCCGCGAGGAGGAGCGTCGGCAGATCGCCCGAACCCTGTTGGCCAAGGGGCTCCCGGCGGAGGAGGTGGCCGGGATCGTTGCGCTTTCGGTGGAGGCGGTGGCGGCGTTGGCGGGTGTCGACGACGCGAGGTGAAAGGTCAAAGGTCAAAGGACCCTCGTTCTGCATCCTCCGATCGTTGGTATCGTGTGGGCTGGGGGGGGGGGGAGAGGCACGGCCTCTTCCCTTTAGCCTTTCACCTTTTACCTTTTACCTTTTCCCCAAACACCTCTTCGAGCGTCTCCGCTTCGAGGATGCGTTCTCCCCACCGTTCCAGCGCTTCCGTCGGGGCCTCCTCCAGACGCCGAGCGGCCCACTCCGGGAGGGGGCCGAAACGCAGCGAGAGTAGCCGTTTCAACAGGGTGGTTTCTCCCTCCTTGCGGCCTTTGGCCAACCCTTCTGCCAGCCCTTCCGCTTTTCCCTCCTGTCGCCAGGAGAGGGTCCAGTCGTCGGTATCTTCTGCGAGCATGCTCTCCACCTCGGGTAGGTCATCCGGATTCGATAATTCTATAGCACCCCGCGAACGGCTCACCAGGAGTACCCGGGCGATCCAGATGGCGAAGGCGCGGCGCAGACGGGTCTGCTCCGGGGCGGCAAGCCAGTCGCGCAGGGCGTGGGTCACCCGTAGCACGTCGGCGGGGGAGCGGCTGTTCTCCAGCCGGAAGAGGGCGGCGGCGAGGTTCTTCAGCGGGGCCAGCTCCTCCTCGGTGTAGCGGCGCTCCTCCAGCACCAAGTGGCGGAAGGTCGGGCGGTAGGCTTCCAGTCCGCCGGGCACCGGTTCGATCAGTTCGCCGACCTCCAATGGTGCGTTCCAGCGGGGGCGGCCGTTGTAGAGCACCAGTGGGAGGACCGGCGGCAGGCGATCACCGGGTTTCAGCCGGTCCTGTTTAATCAGGTCCTGGTAGAGCAGCCCGAGATAGGTGAGCAGGCGCGCCGCCATGAAGGGGTCTACCGTCGATTGGAACTCCAGCAGCAGATAGACGTAGACCCACCGCCCCTTCAGCCGGACCCGCCAGACCATGTCGTCGATCCGCGCGCGCAGGTCGTCGCTGACGTAGCTTCCTGCCACCCGTTCGAGGGTGGTGAAATCCACCTCCTGCACCCAGGGCTCATGGACGAACCCCTCCAGCAGGTCGCGCACCAGCTCCGGATGGCTGAAGAGGTGCTTGTAGCCGGTGTCGTGGGTGGTCATCGGAATTCCCGATTTGTATCCTCTTAAAATATACGTTTTGTGCTGCATTCCAATCAATTGGGAGAATTCTGGTATACCGGTGATCCCACGTCGGCTTCCACGGGTTCGGTGGGAGGCTGCGCCCTGTTTCAGGAAACTTCGATGAACCTTCGCGATCTCTTCTTCTCCCCTCCCTGCTATCTCCTGTTGCAGCGCAAGCGGCTGGTGTTGCGCGACACCGGTTCGGGGCGGCGGATCGACGAGGTGCCGCTGGTGGCGATCAGCCGGGATGGACGCAAGCGCATCCTGGGCGTGGGAAGGGCGGCGGAGCAGGAGGCATTGCGTAGCGGGGAGGACTTCGATCTGGTCAACGGTTTCGACCATCCGCGCACCATCATCCGTGACTTCAACGTGGCGGAGAAGACCTTGCAGCACTTCATTCATCGGGTTTACCGCGCAGGATCGCTGCTGCGCCCGTCGCCGTCGATGATCATCCAGGTGAGCGAACCGTTCGAGGGCGGGTTGACCGAGGTGGAGTTGCGGGCGCTGTGCGAACTCGCGGCGGGCGCCGGGGCGCGGGAGGTGGCGGTGTGGGATGGGCCGGAGTTGAGCGATGAGGCGATACGTCGCGGACGCTATCCGGGGGATCACTGGTTGACCAAGCCTCCCGGCGCGGTGCGCCGGTGAGGTGGGTGGGCCGTAGGTCGTCGCTACCGCGGCGACGGAAACGGAAGCAGCGGGGGTAGGGTGGCTTCACCCTTTTCGAAGGGTTTATCCCGTTCGGCTCGGGTGCTGCGGGGCCTATGGGGGAGCGTCTCGACGGGGTAGAATCTCCTCTTTTCGGCAGGTCCGCAGTGGAAGCGGGCCTTGATGCATGGACCTCTTCTGCACAGGGTGCTGTTCGGCGCCACTCGTGACGGAGGTTTCGTCGAGGACCCGTTTCCGTATGTTGGGTGACCGCAAGAAGTTCGTGCTGATCCTCTCCGTCCTGCTGTTGGGCGGATTCCTCGCCACCAGCCTGATCGGCTATCGGGTGGCCTACGACTCGGTGAGCGAGCAGATCGCGGAGAACGCCCTGCCGTTGACCAGCGACAACATCTATTCGGAGATCCAGCAGGATCTGCTGCGGCCGATCTTCATCTCCTCGCTGATGGCCCACGACACCTTCCTGCGTGACTGGGCGCTGGCCGGGGAGAAGGACCCCGAGCCGCTGATCCGCTACCTGAAGGAGATCCAGGCCCGCTACGGCACCGTCACCGCCTTCTTCATCTCCGAGCACACCCGCAACTACTACCACCCCAACGGCATCCTCAAGCAGATCTTCGAGGGGGACCCGGAGGACGCCTGGTATTTCCGCGCCCGCGCCCTGCCGCCGGGGGAGGAGTACGAGGTGAACGTGGATACCGATACCGCCGACCGCACCACCACCACGGTGTTCGTCAACTACCGGGTCTACGACTACCACGGCCGGTTCATCGGCGTCGCTGGCGTCGGGCTGGCGGTGGCCATGGTGAAGCGGCTGGTGGAGCATTATCAGCAGCGCTTCGGCCGCCGCGTCTACTTCATCGACCGCCAGGGGGAGGTGACCCTCCACGGTCCCGACTTCGACGGTCCCACCTCGATCCGCCAACGCCCCGGCATGGAGGCTATCGCCACCCGCGTCCTCGCCGCCCCCGGCGGTTCGTTCACCTTCCTGCGCAATGGGCGGACGGTCTACCTCAACAGTCGGCTGGTGCCGGAGTTCAAGTGGTACCTGATGGTGGAGCAGGAGGAGGACCCGGCCCAGCGGCGCCTGCTGCAGACGCTGGTCGGCAATCTGCTGCTCAGCGTGGCGGTCACCGCGGTGGTGCTCGCGCTGGCCTACTTCACCCTCGGCGGCTACCAGCGGCGACTGGAGGAGATGGCCGCCACCGACAAGCTCACCGGCGTCACCAACCGCCAGGTCTTCGAGGTGCTCTACGAGAAGGCACTGAAGGCCGGCCGGCGCAAGGCGCAACCGCTGTCGCTGCTGATGTTCGACATCGACCACTTCAAGGGGGTCAACGACACCTACGGCCACCTGGTGGGGGATCGGGTGATCCAGCGGGTGGCCCACATCGTCCGCGGCATGATCCGCGACTCCGACACCATCTGCCGCTGGGGCGGCGAGGAGTTCCTGCTGCTGCTCCCCGACTGCGCCCTCGACCAGGCGCAGGAGCTGGCCGAGCGGATCCGCGCGACGCTGGAGGAGCGCGAGATCGCCGTCGGCGGCGACCGGGTGACGGTGACCGTCAGCCTCGGTGTTGCCGAGCGCGTCGGCGACGAACTCGCCGAGGAGTTCCTCCATCGCACCGATCAGGCCCTCTACGAGGCGAAGCGGCGCGGACGCAATCGGGCGGTGATGGGGTAGTCGTCTCCCCGAAGGGCTAGGCAGGATGCGGCCAGAGCCGCACGCTCATCCAGGTGCGCAGCGGGCGTGCCGGTGACGCTTCGGCGGGAGGGGTGTTGCGGCGGCGGATCTCGCGGCCGCTGCCGTCGTGGAGGCTGATCAGCTCGAATTCGCTGCATTCGCGGGTGGCCTGCTCGAAGCGGGCCTCCGCCTCCTCCTGTTCACACTTGCCGACGTAGATGACACGCATCCCCCTGGACTCCGCGTGCAGGAAGCAGTGGATGAAATAGCGCTGCATCTCCGATCCCCTCCCCGTTTGAGCATGGTTTGGCCGGGCGCCTTTGCGGGCCCGTTGTCGAGGTATAGAGGAGCTCCGCTTTTATTTCAAGTCATTTGGTAGATATTGACCGTAACTTAATGTTTTTAGAAATTTATTGTAATGAATTTCTTTCTCCGGTTGGCCGTCGGGGGCGGTGCCGGGACCGTTCGTCGGGAGGGGGAGTGGGGGGCGGGGCGGTGTTTCGCCGAAACCGTGGTGCTTCACCTGTGGGAGCGACCCTTGGGCAGCGAGCGGTGTGGAGTGAGGCGCCTCGTTCCGGCAGGAGGCAGGTGCGGACGCGGCGCCATCGCGGCCCGGGGCCGCTCCTACAGTGGATAGTTGGTCGCCGATACGGGGGCGCTTCGTCTTCCGCCTTGACGGATGGGAATTTGTTTTCTAATTTCTGTAAAAACAGAAATAAGGGAAATCCAATGCAGCTGACCCCGGTCACCGAGAAGTTCGTCCTCCACTGGGGGGAGATGGGCTCCCGCTGGGGGGTGAACCGCACCGTGGCGCAGATCCACGCCCTGCTCTATCTCTCCCCGGAGCCGCTCAACGCCGAGGAGATCACCCACACCCTGGGGGTGGCGCGCTCCAACGTCAGCAACAGCCTCAAGGAGTTGCAGGGGTGGGGGCTGGTGAAGACGGTGCATGTGCTGGGCGATCGGCGCGACCACTTCGAGTCGCTGAAGGACCCGTGGGACCTCTTCCTCACCATCGTCGAGGAGCGCAAGCGCCGCGAGATCGATCCGACCCTGACGGTGCTGCGCCAATGTGTGATGGAGGGGGGCGGCAAGCGGGGCGCGGAGCGCGAGGTGCAGGAGCGGATCGAGGCGGTGCTCGGCTTCGTGGAGGGGCTCACCGGCTGGTATGAGCAGATGAAGCGACTGCCGCGGCCGGTGCTGATGAAACTGATGAAAATGGGTGGCAAGGTGGCGAAGCTGATGGAGCGCTAGCGCTGCCCTTTACCCACAAATCGGTCATCAGCGCCCCCCAGAAGTGCCAGGACAAGACGCGGTGCGCAGCCGGCGGCTCCGGGCCTCCTGCCCTCCCGCCGCA
>NZ_BAAHXB010000186.1:0-5585 GCF_054657215.1 Endothiovibrio diazotrophicus | reverse complement strand
GTATGACATCCCCGTCGGGCGTCAGCGACGCTATCCGGATTTCATCATCCTTCATCCCTCCCGCGGCCTGCTCTTTCTCGAGGTGAAGGACTGGAAACCGGAGTTGCTGAAGGGTATCAACCAGAGCGACGTCTCGCTGCTTACCGGAGACGGCCTGGTGACCAAGGCCCACCCGCTGGAGCAGGCGCGCCAATACGCCTACGCGGTGGTGAACCAGCTGACGCGCGACCCGCTGCTGCGCGAGCGCTCGGGGCGATACGAGGGGAATCTGATCACCCCGTACGGCTGGGGCGTGGTGTTCACCAATATCACTCGACGACAGATCGAGAAAGCGATTCCGGAGGAGGCGCGCGAGCGTCTGCTGCCGGATCACCTGATGATCTACAAGGACGAGATCACCGAAAGCGCCGACGCCGAGCGCTTTCAGGAACAGCTGTGGGGTCTGGTTGGGAAGCAAACAGTACAAGGCCGCCTACGACCCTGCCGCGGATCGTGTGACGGTACTCACCGTTCACAGCAGCAAGGGGCTGGAATTCCCGAGGGTGATCCTGTTGGGCGTCGGCCAGATGGAGGCGCGCGAAGAGCGCAGGGAGCAGGATGCCCGACTGCTCTACGTCGGCATGACCCGCGCGCGGGAGCGCCTGCTGGTGACCACCTCCGCGGAGAACGAGTTCAGCCGGAAGGTGTTGGAAGTCGCCGGATGGGGTGAGTGAAGGGGCGAATCTCGTAAACGGCCCTTGGGCGAGGAACCTCGACGCCCGCCTCCCGGACGCCATGGTCGCCGGCATCGCCGCGGCCTCCGGGCTGACGGCCGCCACCCGCAACGAAGCGGAGTTCCGTCATTCAGGGGTGGGCTACGTCAATCCGTGGGCGCTTGGGGCATCCGAATAAACATCAAGCTACCTTTCCCGCAATTTTCCGGATCGAGGGCATGGAGCTCATGTGAAACTTGTTGTGGGTGTCCCGGTAACTCGGGTAGGTCAATACATGATGTCGAGATTTTCAAATTGACGGGGTGCTGGAGATCCTTGTGCTCGTATTCCGGACGGGACTCAATCGTTCCCCACCAACTGGCCCATGGAAACGACTCGTTCAGGGAGACGCTGTCGCAGTTTCCTGTCTTCGCTCACCAGCCGGGTGTCCAGCGCCATGGCCAAGGTGACGTACTGGGCATCGTAAACGCTGATGCCCCGATCGACCGCCAGTGACAGCGCCTGTTCCATGTCCGGTTGCAGCTCCCCCGCGGCAAACAGGTCGAGGGCGTTGCGCCATAGTTGCGTGGCCGCTCCCAGGTCGAGTACCTCATTGCGCGTCAGGGTGCCGAGCACGTTGATCATTTCGTGCCGCCAGAGGGAGGGAAGCCGCCATTCGTCGTCCCGCTCGTACAGCCGTACCGCCAGGGCGCGGTGCGGCGTATCGGTCAGCAGATAGATGACGACGTTGACGTCGATAACGATCACGCCCGGCCCTCTTCCCTGGCCTCATCCAGCATCTGCTGGGTCAACGGCTTGCGTAGCCGGACCGGCGCGGGGAGTTCGGCTCGTTCCGGCCGATGGACCGCCGTCTCGATGATAGCGATCAGCTCCTTGTTCAGGCTGCGGTGGTGACGTTCCGCGCGCTGCTTCAGCTCCCGGTGCAGCTCATCGGGCAGATTCTTGATCAGAACGGATGCCATGGGAGTTGTCTCTATATACCGTTTCGGTAGTGTTATGCTAGCACAGCCAGGGGGCACATCCCATGGGGGTGGTCTGATCATGGCGATCACCCGGGGAAGCGCTAGTCTACTAGTCTACCGGCGGCAGTCTACCGGGACACCCATCATAAGGAGTTGGGAGAAAACACCAGGACCGGCGCCGCGGGTGTGAGGTCGCGAGTCGGTTGGGGGGCGCCCTACGTCAGAAGCGCCTTGCCGGCGGCGAGGCCGGTTGTTCGTTGGTCGTTGCTACGATGGGTGTCCCCCCCGTTGGCAGTGGGTAATGAGCAGGATGACCTCGGGCGAGCGGCGTGTGGCGCAGCGGCTGAAGGGGCTGCTGGAAGACGACTACACGGTTTGGTACGACATTCCGGTAGGACGTCAGCGACGCTATCCGGATTTCATCATCCTTCATCCCTCCCGTGGCCCCTTTCGGAATTGCCGAAGCCCCTCCTCAATGGTGAGCGTGAGTCGCTTCACCGTGGTCTGATGGGCGAGCGTCGGGGCCGGAGTCATATCGTAGACCACCCCGTCGATCAGCTCGCAACGCAACTCGTCCGGCCACTGGAAGTAGTCGGAGACGCGAAAGGTCTGCCGGTCGATGGCGTGTTGCATGGTGGGAGTATAACCGAACCGATCGGCGCCGATGGACAGGCCAACGAGCGGTCGAAGAGGGCGCGGAGAAGCCGGTATAGTGAGCGCTTCAATCGAAGGAGTCCCCCATGTCCCGCGAATCCCACGCCCCCCTCCAGCTTGAACTCCCCCCCGAGGTGATCGACCGTCTGCGCCTGCGAGCCGAGGCTACCGGCGTGCGCATCGAACAGCTGGCCGAAGAGGCGCTACGCCGCGAGCTGGCCGACGGCCGGCGCCACAACACCGTCTACGTCTCCGCGCCGGTAAACGCACTGCTCGAAGGGATCTACCAGGAGGACACCACCGTCGGCGCCATCCGCCAGCGCGGCGACTTCGGCCTCGGCACCTTCAACCAGCTCGACGGCGAGATGGTGGTCCTCGACGGCCGGGTCTTCCAACTCAAGTCCGACGGCCGCGCCTACGCGGTGGACGACGAGGAGCGCACCCCCTTCGCCTGCGTCACCTTCTTCTCCGCCGACAGCAGCGAGCGGATCGAGCGCCCCCTCGACTACGCCGGACTCAACGACCTGCTGCCACGCATGCTCCCCTCGCTCAACATGCTCTACGCCATCCGCATCCAGGGTCATTTCGACTACGTGCGCACCCGCTCGGTACCGCGCCAGGAGAGCTACCGGCCGCTGGTGGAGGTGGCCCGCGAGCAGCCGGAGTTCGAGTTCCACGACCTGCGCGGCACCCTCGCCGGCTTCTGGACCCCCGAGTTCATGTCCCAGATCACCGTGCCCGGCTACCACCTCCACTTTCTCACCGACGCCCTCGACAGCGGTGGTCACCTGCTGGAGTGCCGCACCTGCGACGTGGAGATCGCCATCCAGCACGTCCCCAGCCTGGAGCTCGGGCTGCCGGTGACGCTGGACTACCTGACCGCGGAGTTCACCCGCAACGCCGAAGAGGACCTGGAGGAGGCGGAGCGTTGAAAAACGAAACGACTGGATCGCGCGCGCCACACATGCCACGGTGAGCGAAGCCGAATTTTAGATACTTCTCACCGACCAGCCTGCGAAGGATCCTCTTCTTGTCGGTGTTCTTGTCAGGACACCCATTGTTCTTGTCAGGACACCCATTGGAAAGATTACACCCGAATCCCCGCTCATCGAGGCTGTAGGAATTTTCGGATAGGCTATCAGATGGAAGAGGAAAATGACGGACGGCCCTTGAACGTCTGGAGCGTCCCGGCAATACTGGTGAAAAATCCACGTATACATGCCTGCCAAACGTCATGACCCGTGCCAGAAAAACGCTCATCTCACTGGAGGAAACCCATTTCTACCACTGCGTCTCACGCTGCGTTCGTCGGGCGTTCCTATGTGGTGAGGATCCCCTCACCGGTCGGGACTATAGTCACCGGCGGCAGTGGATCGAGGATCGGTTGTTCGAACTCGCCGATGCCTTCGCCATCGATGTCGCTGCGTTCGCGATTCTCTCGAACCATACCCACCTCGTCCTCCATGTGGACTCGACAGCGGCGGAAGAGTGGTCCGGCGCCGAGGTGATCGAGCGCTGGCATCGCTTGTTCAACGGGACGTTGCTGAGTCAGCGATACCTCGCCAAAGACCCGCTATCTCCCGCGGAGATGGATTACCTCGATCAGACAGTGGAGATCTGGCGAAACCGGCTCCAGGACATCAGCTGGTTCATGGGTCGTCTCAACGAATTCATCGCTCGCCGGGCCAATGCGGAAGACCGCTGTACCGGCCGTTTCTGGGAGGGGCGATTCAAGTCCCAGGCCCTGCTCGACGAAAAGGCGCTCGCGGCATGCATGGTCTATGTGGATCTCAATCCGGTTCGCGCGGGAATGGCCAAGACGCCCGAGGAGTCCGACTACACCTCCGTCCAGATGCGTGCTGAAACGGCCGCCAAGACCGTGTCCAAATCGGATGCTGACTCACCGACGCAACCCGGCAGGTTGCTTCCATTCGTCGGAAACCTGCGCGAGGAGATGCCGAAGGGAGTTCCTTTCCATCTCGCCGACTATCTCCAGGTGGTCGACTGGACCGGTAGAGCTATCGTCGATGGAAAACGTGGCTCCATACCTACCGATTTACCGCCAATCCTGGAACGCCTGCGTATCGAACCAAAGCACTGGCTCTATCTGGCCCGAAATTTTGAGAGTCCTTTCAAGGGGCTGGTGGGTGCCGCCCATACACTCCGAGCTACGTGCCAGCGACTTGGCTACCAACGAACGCCCAGCTTTTCCGCCTGCAAGACCCTCCTCACCTAGATTCGAACGATACTTCATCGTTCCTTTGTAGCGACGATCGAGTCGCCGTTGCGTCAATACTCAAACTCGGCTGAGTTTGAAGATGTAACTCACCACCTCGCGCGTCATTCTGGCTCATATCTGCGATATTGCCGCTATACGTCGACCAACCGGGAAGTCATTTGATAACGTTGAGTTACCTTGGGTGTCCCTCCTGTTTCCTCTAAATTCTCATATTGTTTTCTACAGAATACTTGCCGAGCCGCAAAGTTGGGTGTCCCTGATGACTTTATCATATCGTTGAGTTACCTTGGGTGTCCCGTATTCCACCTATTCTCAAATAAAATTGACTGCTATTCAGTCGCCTCCTTGTATAGCGCACTTTGCTGGAAATCAGGGTGCTGCTGGCCATAAGCCAGTATATGCTTCTTTGCCTGAACTGCTTCAGCGACCAGTGCAGGATGCCGCAGTGCATAATTGATATGCCCAAACATAAGCGCTTGCGGGTACTCTTTGCGTTGAAATTCGATATCCGCTATACAACCTGACAAGATGCGTTTGCTCAGTGCTTTCACCTCAGCTTGAAAATAGGAGATGTCAGGGTACTCGTTATAACAGCTCAATACTCTAAAGGCATTATACTTGACATGCCTTTGAGCAGTTGGTCGATATCCGGTGAAGACCTTGTATACTTTCTCCAGGTGCGATGGAATTTTGAAAAGGGGAAGATAGAGCAGATCATAGTACAGCCTACCGAAACTTTTACTTTCGCTTCTGAGGTGATAGTTAATTTCTTCTACAATTTTGTGAATTAATACCTTGTCCTCATCTGTATTGGAGTGCAACAGTGTTTTTATCGCTTGAAACACTAAAAAGGTATAAGTTTGTTTTAAGTTGTGCAAAATAGTTCTTGCTGCTTGAAGTGCAGACTCTTCGTGCTTCAAGGTTCGTAATGCCGTGCTGACTATTTGGTAGGGCAGCGTGCTGAAAAAGTCGTCTTGCGACAGGATTATTTCCGCCGCTGTTTTTGCTGGCTCCGCT